>NZ_JACJFC010000021.1:0-81590 GCF_014164385.1 Pseudoalteromonas sp. SG43-3 | reverse complement strand
GTAAGTGTTAGCGTATTTGATAACGCCGGCAATGAAGCGGTAAATACCGAAACACTAACCAAAGACACCAACGCCAATGTAACCGTTGAAATACAAGATACAGCCGATAACGTTATTAACGGCAACAACGAAAGCTCAGCTGTAACAATTACAGGCACAGCGGTTGGTGTAGGGGATGGTCGTACGGTAACAGTAACAGTAACCGATGGCGCAACAACTAAAACCTTTACTGCAACAGTGACTGGTGAAGCGTATACAATTTCAGATGAAGATTTATCAGCCTTTAACGATGGTGAAATTACAGCCACAGCGGCAGTAAGCGACTTAGCTGGCAATACAGCAACTAGCCAAGATACCGCAATTATTGACCAAACAGCAGTTACTACCATTACAATGGCAGCGGGCGATGACGTAGTTAATAGTGATGAGCAAAGTAGTGTAGTCGTAAGCGGTGTAATTGATGAAGCCGATACAAACCAAACCGCTACAGTCACCTTTACAGATAGCAAAAACGATACCATCGTTGTTACTGGCGTATTAATTAACGCAGCCGGTGAGTGGGTTATTGATGCAACAGACATAACTGGACTTGCTGATGGTGAAATTGAAGCTAGCGTTAGCGCATTAGACGTTGAAGGCAATTTAGCCACAAACAAAACCAGCTTTACTAAAGACACCACAGCTACCGTAACAGTCGATATTAACGACACAGACGACAACGTAATAAATGGCAATGGCGAAAACACCAATGTTGAAATTACAGGTACTACAACCGGTGTTGAAGATGACCAAAAAGTAACGGTTGTAGTAAAAGATGAAGCCGGTAACGAACGCAGCTTTGAAGCCACCGTTACCAATAATGCTTACACAATTACAGGTGCAGACTTATCAGGCCTTAACGACGGTAAATTAACCGCCACGGCCACCGTAAGTGATGTAGCCGATAACACAGCCACTAATACCGATACAGCTATTCACGATAAAACAGCAGCTACTACCATTACAATGGCAGCGGGCGATGACGTAGTTAATAGTGATGAGCAAAGTAATGTAGTAGTAAGCGGTGTAATTGATGAAGCCGATGCAAATCAAACAGCCACCGTGGTATTTACTGATAAAGACGGTAAAAAAGTTACAGTTGAAAACGTCGTTATTGACGCAGATGGACAATGGCAAGTTGATGCAGCAGATATTTCAGGTCTTGCCGATGGTGAAATTAAAGCTAGCGTTAGCGCATTAGACGTTGAGGGTAATTTAGCCACAAACTCAACCACCTTCACCAAAGACGCCACCATTAATATTGATATTGATACCGGCGATAACGGCATTAACAGTAGAGCATTTAAAACTGGTCAAGTAGCCACGCTGAGCGGTACAACCGATGCTGAAAATACCTCTACTGTAACGCTTACTATTTTTGATGGTACCAACAGTGAAGTAGTAACTGCCAATGTGACAGATGGCGCTTGGAGCGTTGACGGTATTGATGTGTCTGCGCTCGATGGTTCACAGAAGTGGACTATTACGGCGGCTGTTACAGACTCTGCAGGTAATACAGCAGAAGATAGCACACCAATACTTGATGCGCTTGATAGCCAAACACTTAATGAAAGTAATACAGGTAATGGCGGAACAAGTTCGGCTAAAAGCAGCATAGAAATAGATAACGCAGTGCTTACAATCAGCTCTGAGCAATCAGGTCTTGAGGGTTTAAAAGTAAATGGTGAAGCTGTAACTGTTGCATTAGCAACTGATGGTTTATCGTTAGAAGTTAAAGACTCGCAAGGTAACCTAGTGTTAAGTGTTGCGCTTGCGGGTGGTGAACTTACTACCACGCTACATGCACCAATTGACCACGAAAGTGAGAGTTTACTTACTGATATTTTTGTAGACGCACTACAAAAAGATGCCGATGGCACAACCGAACTAGTAGTTGTACCAACAGCCGTTACTATAACCGACTCCGCCCCACAAAGTAGTGACGACAGCTTTACAGTAACCGAAGCCGACACCGATGCAGGTAGAGTATCAACAGGTAGCTTAGTCACAAACGACAGTGTAATAGAGGGCGCACCAACCGTTACAAGCGTAACATTTAATGGCACTGACTATGATGTAACGACAAGTACACCTGCAACAATAGACACCGATGAAGGCACATTAACGGTTAACAGCGATGGCACATGGAGCTTTGATGCTATCGATAACCAAGATTCTGACCCAGAACCACAGTTTACTATTGAATACACAATAGAAGATCGCGACGGTGTAGGTAGTTCATCAAGTACAGCCACATTTACTGTACAAGATGGCAGTGCGGGCAGCTTTACAAATCAAACAGCTACTTATACAGAAAGTGATTATGGCGCTACTATAACAAATAACAAATCTTTTGATGTTGTGGCGGGCTCTGATGCACTAGTTGCTGATTCAATCACCTTTAATGACACTATCGAAAACTTAAACGCACTTAATTTAACAAGTGCTGGTGAAGCTATTACCTTTGTTTTAAGTGCTGACGGTAAAACAATAACAGGCTCTGCTAATGGCAGCGAAGTAATTAGCTTTAGCGTAAGCGCAACCCAAAATGCAAATGGCAAAGATTTAGAAACCACCGTGCAAACAGTAATGAGTTTACCGATTGATAACCCTAGTGGGAATCGTGTTAACTTTGCACTTTCGCTCAATGGTGAAGATAGTGATGGCACTATAATTAGTGGTGCAGGGAATGTAACTATTCGGGTTAACGATGGAGGAGCTCCTCAGGTTTCCGATAGTACAGAAACACCAATCAATATTGACGAAGGTGACTTAGATCCATCTAACACTGTTTCAGTGACTCAACAAGGTACCGTGAGTACAACGTTAGGCAGTGATTCGTTAAAATCACTTACTTTCTCTACCGACTCGCAACCAGAGCTAACCGCCGGTGGTGTAGCACTTGTATACACACTAAGTGATGACGGGCGTACAATAACCGCCAACACAGGTGACGGCACAGAAACAATTTTTGTAGCGACTTTACCTGACATTAATGGCACGAGTAATCAAAACTTAACTTACGATTTTACATTATATCGCCCATTTGATAACGATACAGGCGGAACAGGCGTACCACTACAAGTAGAAGTGCAAGACACTGATGGCGATAACGATACAGCAACGTTAAATATTACCGTTAATGATGGCGCAGTGCATACTCAAAATGATATTGCTTTAACTGTATCTGAAACACCTAACAGCGTGGCTGACAATAACGAAGATGGAGATGGCCAAGCAAATACTGATACTGATACCTCATTTACAGTAACAGCAGGTCTTGATGATGTAGTGGACATGCAAGTTAGTATTACTGATGGGGCAGCGGTGCTTGATAGTAATGGTAATCAGCTAACGCAAACTACGCTCGATGAGAACGGTAATGCTGTCACCACAAATATTGTTTGGCAAGTTAATAGCGACGGTACCGCACAAGGTATTTTAGAAGGCACTTCAACCGAGGTCTTTAAAATCACTTTACCAGATGTGAATGTTGATGCACAAACCTCTGCCACCTATGCTATTTCATTCGAAATTTCAGGTGCAATAGATCACACAGGTGATACCACAAATGCACCGCAAATAGTGATTCCAGTGTACACAGAAGATACCGATGGTTCACAAGTTACAAGTAATGTTACGGTGACATTAAACGACGGTCAAGACCCTGCAATAGCTGACTCAGCTGCAAGTGTTGATGAGACTAACCTTAGAAATAATGACTCAATTACAACTACGGGGCAAATTATAGTAACGCAAGGCTCTGATGAAGTTGTAGAAATTAAGCTTGCAGATAACTTTATAACAACCTTTAACGACGGAAGTTACGTTACTGCAGATGGAAATAATGCGATTACATTAAGCGATAAAAACGCTGATGGCTGGTATATCGCTACAGCAAATGGCGAAGATGTTTTACGCGTTAAATTTAATCCTGATGGCTCTTACACTTACGAGCAATTTACAGCAATTAAACACCCTGATGCTGACGGAACAAATACGCAAGATATCAGTTTTGATGTAACTGCTGTTGATGCTGATGGCGATACTAATAACGCAGCAGTGACTATTACAGTAACTGATGATACACCAACAGTAGATAACACACCTGTCGCTGTTAACCTTGTTGAGGGCGGCGGTAAAACACTCGAACTGCTTGATATTAATAGCAGTAACTTTGTTGGTAACACCAATAACCCAGGTGCAGATGGTGCTAAATTAGCTTCATTTATTTATGGTGGTACAACGTACACTGCGTTTGACTCAGGCTCTGATTCAACCGGTAACTATAAAGAAGTTGCCTTTAAAGGTGAGGGTGACAGTGATACGTCTGGCACATTAAGAGTATACGAAAGCGGTAAAGTAGTGATTACAACTGACGAGTTTGCTCAAAGCGCTGACGAAGATTTTACAGACTCAATTAGCTATACTGTTATCGACAACGATGGTGATACCGCAACAGGAAGTATTGATTTAACAATAAGTGATTACAAAGGTGAGTTAACCGTTACTGCAACGGACATTAACGAAGATGCCATTGACGGTAGCGATAACGCTAACAATGCACGTAGTGAAGTAACCATTACCATTGACAGAGGTGATATTTCTGACCAAGAAGAGACAGTCAGTGAAATAAAAATTGAGTTGGCGTCTTTACAAGGCGGAGAGCTTTACCTTAATGGTAACTTAGCTACAGACAATGCCGATGTTACAATTGTGGATGGCTATTATGTATTTACAGGCGCTGCATTAGCTACTAACGCTGATGGTACAGTGACAGTTGCTAATTTAACTTATCAACCAGCAGAAAACAGCTCCGACTTTTCTAATACGGTTGAATTTAAAGTTGAAACCACAATAACCATTAAAAATGGTGGAACACCTCGAGAATTAAACGATTCGACTACCATTTCAGTTGAATCAGTAGCCGATACCCCAGAGTGGGATACAGGTAATGCTTACCAATACACCCTAGATGAAGACTCACCTGAAAACCTCATTATTAGTGCAGCATTAACTGATACTGATGGCTCTGAGAAATTGACTTATGTAATTTCAGGTTTAGATGAAAACTTAGTACTTAAAATTGGTGGCAGAACAATAACCGAAGGCGCAATACTCACACAAAGTGAACTTAACAAATTAACGGTTAGTAACAAATTACATTCAACTGGCGAATATACGTTTGATATTCAAGCAACAAGTACAGAAAAAGACAATAACAACACAGCAACAGCTGACAAACAAACGGTTACAGTAACGATTAATCCAGTAGCCGACGCGCCAAAACTAGCTGTGCGCGTTGATATAATTAACGAAGATTCAAACCCTCAACTGAGTGACCTAATAAACGGACAGCTCGTTGATACAGATGGTTCTGAGCGCCTCAAGTACGAAATAGAAATACCAACATTTATAGATGCTAATGGTGATGAGCAAGTTGTTACATTATTAGATGGTAATGGAGATGAAGTAACCCCAGTTAATGGTGTTTACACTATTTTTGACACTGACTTAGCAAATTATACGCTTAAGTTACCTGAGCATTTAGCGCAAGAAAAAATTGCACTTAAAGTAAACGCAATTAGTGAAGAAGTTGTAGATGGTAATGTTGTTGATAGTGCAGAAACCGGCGTAAAAGAATTTACCTTTAAAGTAGTGGGTGTTGCAGATTCACCCGTATTAACAAGCAATAATGACTGGGTATATGACGACTCAGGGCTTACTTTAGAAAATACCACCGGTGTAGAAGATGAATTACTCACGCTCGACTTTTTATTCGAAAGTGAAGACACCGATGGCTCAGAAACCGTTAGTTTAGTAATTTCAGAATTACCCGATGGTGTAACGCTTGTAAATGCAATAACGGGAGAGCCTGCTAATTTACCTGTTGTAGGTATTGGCGCTAATGGCAACCCTAAGTACAGCTTGTTAGCCAGCGAGTCTGGTAATTATGCATTAAAACCAAGTGCCGATTTTAGCGGTAACGTTGACTTTAATATTACAGTGGTGACTACTGAGCCAGATACAGGTGAATTTAACACAAAAGACACGGAAATTAAGGCAAGTGTTACATTTACGCCGGTTATTGACTCCACTAACTTAAATACAAATGTTGTTGGCAATGAAGACAGCCAAATCTCACTTAAATTAAATCCCGACCTCTCAGATGTAGATGGTTCTGAAAGTATTACAAAAGCGATTATTAATAGTATTCCAGATGGTACAACGCTTTACATAAACGGTGTTGAAACAGCTGTTGGTAGTGGAATAGATGTTACCGACTACTTAAATACAGATAGTGTTACACTCAAACCTGATGAAGATTACTCAGGCGAGCTTAGTGTTGAGATAACTTACACCGTACAAGATACTTCTGCTGCTGTATCAAGTGATATAAGTGCAAATATTACGGTAACTGTTAATGGCAAAGTAGATGTAGCCCCAAGCATTGAGGCTGACGGCGCTGTTACTCGTATCGAAACCACAGATGAAACCATTACTAATGAAGGAAGTGCTAATGAGCGTCAAATTAATTTAACTGGCGTTGCATCATTCATTGAAGAGGATATTGATGGTTCTGAGCATATAACATATATCGAAATTATCTTGCCAAAAAACTCCTCATTAAAAGTTATTTACATGCAAGATGGTGAAAACATAGCCTCGCCAGATGGGACTGGTCGCTGGGTTATTCCTATAGGCGCTGGTACAAGTGACGCCGCTAAAGACAGCATAAACGATTTGCTTAATAACGTAATTATTGAAGCTAACTCATCTACTGGTTCTGACGTTGATGTGACAGTTAATGCACGCGTTAAAGACGGTGACGACAGCGCCCTTATTAGCGGAAACTTTAAAGTACGGTTTAATATTGATGGCGAAGGAGAAACGACTACTGCATCGCCAGTTAATACGTTACAAATAGAAAATGTTACGGCTGATGAAGGCGGTAGCGTTACTTTTGAGGAAAGTGACTTTAATTTAGGTGAAGATTTATCTCAAGATGTTGATGATAACTATAACGATGTAATTACTATTTATGTTGAGCAGAGCAGTTTGCCAGAAGGCTTCACTATTGAGGGCGATGGTATAATTGCGGTAGAAACAGACACTGGTATAGAGTACATAATCCCTGAAAGCTCGCTAAGTACAATGGTTATTAACAGTAACGACAGTGACTACTCTGGCTTATTAGAAATTCCAGTAAAAATAGTTGCCGTAGACCCAAGTGGCGACCGCGAAATAGATATAACCCAATCATTAAGTGTGGATATTAACCCTGTAGTTGATGGTGGCACCCTTGCTGCTGCAACGCAAACGATTACTGAAGACAATACAAATACATCACTTGGTATTACGTTTACCTCAACAGACGAAAGTACAGATACTGAAGATGGTGGTGTTGAAGAAATTGATTTTACTCAGCCAATAACAATTGAGTTACCAGATGGAGGTACATTATATGACCCTTCAGATAATTTTGAGTTACAAACTGATGGCAGTTATTTATACAAAGGTAATGGCAGTACATTTGACGATGATTTAGCCGGTGTTGGGATTAACCCTCCTGAAAATGCCAAGGGTGATTTTGATATTAATATTAGCGCTACAGTAGTAGATAGAGCTACGCTTTCGACAGGTGAAGTAAAAGCGAGCTCTACTATTAACCAAACAATTACAGTAAATGTAACACCTGTAACAGACGGTGTTATGCTTACTGCTAATAGCGTTACTGGCGATGAAGACAGCGAAATTATACTTACGGGATTAGCGGCTACTTCGCTAGATGACTCCGAAACTACCTATTTTACAATTAGCGGTGTACCAAAAGGTGCCACTCTTATTGATGCGGTAACAGGTGAAGAGCTACAAATAATTAATAATGGTGATGACGGCTCAGAAAATGGCACAACGAGCTGGACTATTCCTCGAAGCTTACTTGAAGGGAATGCAGATAATATTGTATTACTTCCTCCTCTTGATTTTAGTGGAGACATAACACTAAGTTTAAATGGAATTAGCCAAGATGGTACACAGGGCGAGTTATTACAGCAATCACAAAGCTTTAACGTGAGTGTTAACCCTGTAGCAGACACGCTTGATTTTAGTCAAAAACCAGAAGATAACTATTCAGGTGACGAAGATAGCAACGTAACTATTGATCTTGCTGCCTTTAGCACTGAGGCCGATGGCACTGAGCAAGTGCAACTTAAAGTTATTATTAATGGTGATACTTCTGACTCATCGGCATTAGCTGAGCTAGAAAATGGCTATATAGAGCTTGCTGATGGTACTAAAGTTAACTTTGTACAAGAGGGTAATAACTACATTGCTACCGTAATAAGCGAAGAAGGCAGTGGTATAGAAAACTTTGACTTTAACGCCGGTGGCCTTGCGTTTGGCACATTTAATATGAGCGTTGAGGTAGCGACTATGGATAGCGCAGTTATTAATGGTGAAACCGTTACTGTAACTGGCACACCTGAAACGTCAGGCTTTATTGTAGAGTTAGAACCACAAGCAGACGCGCCGTTATGGACAAATGCTGAGGATGTAACCAGTAATTCAACTAATAATATTGCACTTAACCTTGATGTTGATTTACAAAACCCAGCAGCAGATGAAACTGGTTATGTTGAAATTACCGGATTACCTAATGGTTACAACTTTAACCTTGGTGAAAAGGTAGGTGATACATGGACTGTTGATATTACTGATATTGAAACCCTTGAGATTGTAAATGCGGATGCTGGCGATAGTTTTGACTTAACGTTAACTGCATTTTCAACACTTAACGGTGAAACACAAGAGGCTTCGCCTGAGGTAGTAAATGTAACTATTTCTGATTCGGCTACAACTAGCTCAGCGCGTACCGCAAGTGCGAGCGGCGACAGCGAGCCAGATTATAGCGATATGTCTGGTAGTGGTAACAATGCACATGAAGAGACGATTGCAAGTATGACCAGCGGCGATCAAAACGTATGAAGCTAATCCTAAACCGAGAGCAAATACTGGCACTCGGTAAGCATATTGCCGATGCCTTGCATTTACGCCATCAAAGCGAAAACTTATTACTTGGTTTGCCAAGTAATGAGTTTTCGGCGCATCATTTAGAGCAAGCATTAAGTAATATTAATGTGAGTGCGCAGCAGCAAACTACGCCAAAGCATTATGCTTATCCTGCTTTGGTGCTTGATAAAGAAGGCTACTTTTGGTTTTTTGAAAACGATGGTAAAAGTACGTTTAGCTCACTTGATGAAGCAAAATCTAAGCAATTAAGTGATATTGATAAAGAGCTTATTTGGTACTTGTCGCACGATAATGTAACTGATGAACGCTCAGAAAAACTGCATACTCGTATTCCTAGTTGGCTAAAGCCTGCATGGGATCAGGTTAAACCATTTTATAATTCGTTGTTACTCGCCTCGCTAACCGTTAATTTATTAGCTTTAGTAGTGCCGTTGTTTACCATGAACGTATACGACCGCGTTGTGCCTAATGCTGCGCTCGATACCTTATGGGTACTTGCAACCGGCGCAACAATAGCCATTGTGTTTGATTGGTTATTAAAGCAAGCGCGCGGGCATTTAACCGATGCGGCTGGCAGGCAAATAGATTTACGTATTAGCAGTATGTTGTACGCTAAAGTGCTAGGTATGCGCCTTGAGCAGCGCCCAGCCTCTGCAGGTGCTTATGCAAAGCAAGTGCAAGACTTTGACAGCGTGCGAGAGTTTATAACCTCAGCAACGCTTGTATCGGTAATCGATTTACCTTTTACACTGCTGTTTTTAGCGCTTATTTTTTGGCTAGGTGGCTTAATTGTTTTAATTCCGGTTGTAGTACTTACCTTGGTTGTTATTACAAGCGCGGTATTACAAGCAAAACTGAGTGAAAGTGTTGAACAGGCATCTAAGTTATCGACCCAGCGCCAAGCGTATTTAATCGAAAACCTGAACCAGCTTGTTGAGCTTAAGCAAATGAACGGCCAAGCAGGCGCGCAACAAAAGCTTGAACAAACACTCGCACAAATGGTTGATTGGCAAAATAAATCACGCCATAGCGCCACAACACTTACGCATACAGTTGCAAGCCTTAGCCAATTTACCAGTATTGCGCTTATTGTGTTTGGTGTTTATTTAATTAGTAACGGCGACATAAGTATGGGCGCACTGATTGCTATTGTTATGCTGAGTGGGCGCGCATCGGGTTCTATTTCTGCTTTAGCTGGGCTTGTTTTAAAATATAAACAAACACAAACAGCCATTGAGTCGGTTAAAAATATAATGGCGCTTGAGCAAGAACAAAAAAGTGGCGAAAACACGATTAATGCGCCTGTAAATGGCAATATTACAGCCCGCCATTTGAGCTTTCAGTACCATGAGCAAGAACTTGAGGCAGTGCACAGTATTAACTTTGAAATTAAGCAGGGCGAAAAAATAGGTTTATATGGCCGTGCAGGCTCTGGTAAGTCTACCTTGCTTGCAATTATTGCTGGGCAGTACAGAGCTACATCAGGTCAGCTTTTAATTGACGACATAGATATAAGGCACTGGTCGTTAAGTGCGCTACGCAAGCAAAGTGGTTGGGTAGCACAAAGCCCAAGCTTGTTTTATGGCACAGTGCTTGAAAACATCACTCTAGGCGCACAAAATATAACCCCAACAAACTTAACCAATGCATTAGTTAAATCTGGCGTAAGTCGTTTTATTGACCGGTTGGAGTCGGGGCTGGAAACACAGGTTGGCGAGTTTGGTCGGTTTTTATCGGGCGGACAACGTCAAGCTGTATGTATTGCGCGTGCTTTATTAAAAGACGATAACGCATTACTTATTTTAGATGAACCTTCGTCGGCTATGGATGCAGGCCACGAAAAACTCCTCATTAAAACCCTTCAGGATCGCACTGAAACGGTGGTTATTTCGAGTCATCGTAAAGATATGCTGACTATATGCGACAGAATATTTGTGCTCGACCACGGTCGCTTAAAAAGTATAGAAACACCAAGCTCATTATTTAGTAATAAAGTGCATGGTGGTGTAAAACTAGTAAGTAAAAAAGTGACAAGGGTGAATACAGAGACTGGGAGTTCTTCAACCAATGGCTGATTTATATATGGGGCAGCTACAAGCTGCAAAACAAGCTAAAAGATTGGTTATTATAGTTTTTGTATTACTTTTTGCTGTGGTTTTGTGGGCTAAATTTGCTAAGCTAGAAGAAGTTGTTGTAGGTCAAGGTGCTGTTATACCAGTACAACGTGTTCAAACTATTGAAAACCTTGATGGCGGTATTTTAAAAGAAGTTTTAGTACGTGAAGGGCAAATTGTAGAGGTGGGTGATCCGCTTTTACTGATTGATGAAACCCGATTTGCTGCTGCTTATGCTGAATCTAGTCAAGAAAAAGGTTCGTTATTAGCAAGACGAAACCGTCTAGTAACTGAATTGAATAGTGTTACCTTGAGTGAAGAAAGCAGTTTTGGCGCTAATATAGAACGCTTAGAAATACCTAGAAAAGATATTGCTGTAGATGTGTATAAGCAGGCATACAATACGTATACTTCAAGACTTACACAGCTTGAGTCTCAGCTACAGCAGCGCACGCAAAACCTACTCCAGCAGGAGCAAGCCAGTGTAGAGCAACGTGCAAATATATCTGCGCTTAAGCAAAGGCTAAAGCTCACAACACGGGAAGTACTGTTAACTCAAGGTGCTGTAGATGCGGGTGCTGTTGCCGAAATGGAGTTGGTTAAATTGCAACGAGACGAAATTGGCATGCAAGGTGAATTAAACCAAGCCAATGCGTTATTACAGCAATTAAAAGCGGCAAAAAGTCAGGTAATAGAAGAGCGAAAAGCGATAGTATTTGATTATTTAGCGGATACACAAAATCAGTTAGATGAAGTGAGTAACGAGCTTGCTAAAATTCAACAAAGTAGCAAATCACTCGAAGATAGACTTATAAAAGCACAAGTTAGATCGCCAGTACGGGGTACGGTAAAAAATATTGTATCACGCTCTATTGGCAGTGTAATTGACCCCGGCGAGGTGATGATGGAAATTGTCCCTCAAAACGATTTGCTTTTAATTGATACTAAAATTCAACCAAAAGATATCGGTTTTATTAGAGTGGGCATGGCTGCTAAAGTTAAGTTTACTGCTTATGACTTTGTAATATACGGTGGACTTGAAGGTGAAGTTACTTATATCGGTGCAGATGCTCAGTATTTAGAAGATGGAACTGCTTATTATCAGGCTTATATTAAAACAACAATAAGCCAAATAGCAGAGCAAGCAATAATCCCAGGGATGCAAACGCAAGTAGATGTTATTACTGGGAAAAAAACTGTTTTAGATTATTGGCTAAAACCTTTGCTTAGAGCAAAAGCCAATGCAATGCGTGAACCATAATATAGGAATATTAAATGCGTAAATTAGGACTACTCTCTGTTTTAGCCTTAGCCCCAGGGTTATCGAATGCGTTAACGCTTGAGCAATCTGTAGCTGAAACATTAAACACTAATCCGAGATTAATGCAGAAATATGCGAGCTTTGAAGCAAAATACCGCGATAAACGCAGTGCGTTTAGTGAGTATTTACCACAAGTTCGTTTATATGCAGGATATGGATACGAGCGCGTAAACTATAAATCAGGCCGAGAACTTGATAGCGAATTAAATCGTAGAGAAATAGGTTTAAAAATAACACAAATGTTATTTGATGGTTTTAGAACATCATCTGAAGTTGCAAGACTAGATAACGAAGCAAAAGCTGACCAATTGGGTTTAATATCTGCTGCAGAGAATATTAGCCTTGAAGTTGTACAGGTATATTTAGACTTGCTTAAATCAGTTGAGTTAGTTGAGTTGTCAGAGCGAAATATCAACATACATAAAAAAATATTAAGTGATATTGAACAACGACGTCAACGTGGTTTATCAAGCGATGCCGATGTAGCTCAAGTTCAGTCTAGACTTGCTACATCACAATCTGGCTTTTTAGCTGCTAAAAATAATCTTCAAGATATTAAAGCAAATTACTATGATTTAGTGGGTCAGTACCCTGATGATTTAATGATTCCTAAAGTGGATGAAACATATATACCAGCCACTTTAGGTGATGCTATAGCAGTCGCTAAAAAATCACATCCAGAAATTATGGCTGCTGTTTTTGATATAGAAGCTGCAAATAAACAAATAGAAAGAGAGAAAAGCGGTTATTGGCCAAAGGTTAGTTTAGAGTTTGATGTAGCTGATAACGATAATATTTCGGGCTCTCCTGGTCGTGATGATAACGGCCGAGTAATGCTTTCTATGAGTTATGATTTATACAACGGTGGCAAAACAAATGCAGATACCGAAGCGGCAAAATGGCGTTACCAAGAAGCCGTAGCAGTTAAAGACACAACTCACCGGCAAGTCGAAGAAGCGACAACCTTTGCATGGAATGCAAACATGTTTTTAGCTGAGCAAAAAGGCTTTTACGAAGAAAATGTTGGCTATGCTGAAGTTGCTCAAAAAGGGTATGAACGCCAATTTTCATTAGGTCGTCGTTCGTTATTAGATGTACTTGATTCGCAAATTGAGTTGTTTACAGCGCGTCGTAACTATATTGAATCGGCTTATGATCAACGCAAAGCAAGCTTTAGGCTTGTAAATGCAACAGGGCGTTTAGTTAGAGCTCTTAGGGTTGATAAACCTGAAGCATGGCTACTAGGAGATAGATAATATGAAAAGCATTATGTTTTTAAGTCTTGCATTATTACTGTCTGGCTGTGCTAGCGATGCAAAAAAATATGAGTATCAAGTTCAATCAAAAGATTTATTTGACCAAGACCGTGACGGTGTTATTAACGCAAGAGACAAGTGTGCTGAAACACCGATAAGAGCCAAAACAAATAATGATGGTTGCCCTAAAGAGCAAAAAATAACGACATCAAGAAACGTTGTTATTGAATTTGGTTACGATAAATCGACGCTAACGGATGATGCAAAAGCAAAAGTAGTAAGTTTTGCTAATAGTGTTGTTGATGTGCCAGGTATTACTATTTTATTAATTGGTGATACTAGCTTAGAAGGGTCATTAGAATATAACCGTAAGCTTGCTTTAAAACGAGTTGAAACAGTTAAAACGGCTTTGTTAGCGCAAGGTGTTAAAAATATAGAAATAACTGAGCAAACATTTATTGATTCAAAAGATATTCCTAAAGTATTAGCTGGCAGAAAAACACGAGTTATAGCGTTAGTTGATGGAGAGAGTTCTGTTGAACTAGAAAAGCAATTTGATTTATATAATGCCGGTTTTTAAATAATTATATAAATACAGTTTAAAAGGCCCGTTTTATACGGGCTTTTTTATTGCTTAAGTTTATATTAACGTGGATGTGCCAAAATAAACTAAACACTTTATTTTTGGCACTATAAAAGGAAAATTATATGGCAATTCAAAAAAAGCTAAAAGAAAAAACGCGTAATTTTATTGACTCTAAGCATATGCTTAGCGGTATTACAGTGGCGTCGTTTTTAGAGTCAACCATAGTGCCTATTCCACTTGAGGCTGTATTAGTACCGCTAATGCAAGCTCGTCGAGAAAAGCTATGGCTTATCGCCTTAATGGCGACTTTAGGTTGCATAGTGGGTGCATTGTTTGGTTATGCGTTGGGTTATTATTTATTTGATGCGGTTGGTGATTGGATTATTAATACGTTTTCGAGCCCTGAGCAATTTGAAAACGTTAAGCAGCAAATGCAAGATCAAGGTTTTTGGTTTGTTATAACGCTTGGCATTGTGCCAATTCCGTTTCAAATAGCGATGCTTGCAGCAGGCGCGACTAAGTATTCTATTTGGCTATTTTTATTGGCTTCGGGTATCGCGCGTTCTATTCGTTACTTTGGTCTGGCTATTATTGTTTATTATGCAGGTAATGAAGCTGAGCGAATCATTAGTAAACATAAAACTAAAGCGATGATTGGCATTACTATTTTAGTGTTGGGATTGTGGGGACTTAGTACCGTAGTTTAAGTTTAAATTTGAGGGGGATTACGGTTTTCATCTTCGTGATGGTTTTTATTATTGTGCTATAGTTTTAAAATGAAGTACTGAAAAACCTAGCAATTAATATGATTGAAACAGTAAAACTTACCGTTAAACTTTCTAACTTTTATAAAATGCCTTTGATCAATAAAGTTTTAAGTTTAGCTTTATTGATCTATATTGCTATTTTTTCAGCCTACTCCCTAACTAGCTTTCCTCCCTTACAAGTTCAAAACAATGTGTACGGTTTTACTACCGATTTTATTAATTTAACTGTCATTATATTTCTGTTTTGGATGGTTCAATGCTCTGATCTATCTAAAAAAGCATATATTTTTTCTAGCTTTGGTTTATTACTATGGAGTATTGGCACCACGGCAGACGTGCTTGATGAGTTAGTTGTGCAACCTTATTGGATAAGTATTTATTTTGAGGACTTATGCAGAACCAGCGGCATGCTTTTAACTTCCTATGGTTTATTTAAAACTATGCGCTTTGTACAAAGTATTAGTAACCGATTAGCGCGTGAGCTCATTATTGACGATTTAACCAAGGTACATAATAGACGTTATTTTTATCAGCACGCTAAAGATGCTCAGCACTCACTTTACGTTATTTTAATTATCGATATAGACCACTTTAAAGCAATCAATGATGAGTTTGGTCATGATGTTGGTGATGTAATGCTTAAAGAACTAGCAACTAAATACGACAATGCTTTTACGCACCAAAATAAATTTGCTCGCCTCGGTGGTGAAGAATTTGGTGGCTACTTGCCTACAAATAATATGACGCAAGCGTGTGATTTTTCGCAGCAATTAATTGACCTTGCGCACACCATAAATATTCAAAACTCTCGTCACTTAACAGTAAGTATAGGTGTTGCAATGCAAACGCCTAATGAGCCTTTAGATAAAGTAATGAAGCGCGCTGATCAAGCTTTATATTTAGCTAAGAAGAGTGGCCGAGATCGTTTTGAAATTGCCCCATAAGCGTTTTAATTATATAAAAACACGTCCTTATTGTTTGCACATTTACTACACTTTTTAACGTTTTCGTAAGGAAGTGTCAGTGAGGGTAATGCTTTGTAAATCATGAAATTAAAATATAATGTTTGGGTCATAATGGGGATATTAATAATAAGGAATAACCTTAATGACTAACTCCCTTTTAAAAGCTGCATTACCCTTAAGTCTAATTACTATTTTGTCGGGCTGCGGCTCTGACGATAGCTCAAGCTCTACAGGTTACATCCAATTGTATAACGGCTCTTACAATAGCCCATACACACGTTTGTTTGTTGAAGAAACAGAGCGCTCAGGCGCTGATTTTGCTGATGTAACTACTCGCCATAACTACAGCACAGACACTTATGATGTAAGTTTTGAGTACCTAGATGCTAACGACAGCTATATAACAATTAGCGATCAAGAAATTTCTATTAAGGGTGACAAAACACAGTTAATAGTAATGAGTGGTAACTTTGATGAACCTACATTTACAGAGCTTAGCGTACCTATTACAAGCGATACGGGTGAGTTTAACTTAGGGTTTTATAATATTGCAGGAGAGGACACTAACTACGATATTTACTTAGCAACTGATGATGGCGTATTTGAAAGCGCGACACTTTTCTCATCAGCTCAATATTTAAGTGAGTTAGATCTGCAAAGCGTTGATGAAGGTTATTACACTATTTACATAACAGAAGCGGGCAGCAGTGATGTTGTGTACGAGTCGTCATCTGTTTATTTATACGATGAAGCAAGTTATGTAGCAATGATCCGCCCAAGTTATGCAACAGAAGAAGGCGGCATTACGCTTGATGTAGTAACCGATAATAACTACGTTACTGAGCTTAAACACCAATCTGCTCTGGGGCAATTACGTTTTATAAATACCGTTGATGACTACTCGCCAGTAAGCTTTTCTGCTACACGCGGTACAACTGTAAACACAACAAATACAGTCGCTAGTGACTCTTATACCGATTATGTTGAACTTTCGCCTAATAGTTACAGCGTAGCGATGTACGACGAAGAAGGTACAAAACTAGCTGATAACTTTTTAATGACGCTAGAGCGCGAGCAAAGTGCGGTGGGTATTTTTTATAACGACGCAGATAACGGTTTACGTATGATGAGCGTTGAAGAAAATCTAACACCAAGCAGTTACAGCCATACGGTATCGGTTGTAAACCTAATTGAAAGCTACGCAGGGCAGTCGGTTTCAGATGTAGATGTGTACTTTACACTTAACGGCGAAACGGTAGACGACACTAGTAACGTAGTCGATGGCCTAGATAAGTATGACCAAGAAGAGCAGGTTGTAGATAACGAAATTTACACGGTTTATGTTGTTTACGAAGACAACGGCCAGCAAATTGTGCTTATTCAACAAAGCGATATGGACTTTACACAAGAGGGTAACTACATATTGATTTTAGAGCATGATGAAACAACAAGCTCTGGTTATAAGATGACCCTAGAGCGCACTATTACCGATAGTGTTGAATAAACCTAAACATATTAAGTAGCATAAAGCCTAAGCACTTTAAGTACTTAGGCTTTTTTATTGAACAAAATTTACCTACTCATTAATAATTAGGTACACTCAGGGCATAATTATTAATAAGAGTGTGCCATGGATGATTTAGTTGGGTTAGCCGTCATAGTAATACTGGTTGTGGTTGCCGGTGCTATTTGCGGCTTAATAGCGCTAGTGCAGTTAAATGCATTAAAACAAGAAGTTGCTGTTTTAAGGGCCAAAATAACACATCTACAAACACATAAATCGATATCGCAAAGTGAACCTCAAAGTGAAGCATCTACGGCTCAGGCAGCGATTTCAATAACAGAGCCAATTGCTCATAAAGCACAGCCAAGCTTAACGTCCCAAAACGCGTCGCCACCTGTAATAAATCAGCTATCAGCACCTCCTAAAAAAGCCAAACCAGCTGAAGCATCAGCCATAGAATTACTATTTAATAAATTGCGCGCAGGGTTTGAAGAGAACTGGATGACCTGGATAGGCGCAATAGCGCTTGCGTTTGGGGGCATCTTTTTAGCTAAATACAGCCTAGAAGCGGGATTATTATCGCCTGTAATGAGGTTGAGTTTAGGCGGCTTATTTGGGCTTGGCCTAATTGCAGCCGCAGCTTATTTACACCATAAACGCATTGTATTTGAAGGCTTTAATAATTACATACCCGCAGCGCTTGCAAGCGGCGGGTTTATTACCTGTTTTGCTTTAACGCTTTTAGCTTACAGCAGTTACGACATGCTGAGCCCTACCGTGGCATTTTTTGCGTTAGCTATTATAGCAATTAGTGCAAGCGCGATGGCGCTTAGGTTAGGCCCGCTATTGGCCGTGCTTGGTATTATTGGCGCTTACAGCGTACCAATATGGGTTAGCACTGGCAGTGGTAACTTATTTGCGCTGTTAATGTATATTGGCTTTGTAAGTTTGTCGGCTGCGTTAGTTGCACATAAAGTACAACGTATTTGGCTATGGTATTTACTATGGGTTGGGCACATTGGCTGGTATTTAGTTGGTTTTACGCTACTTAAAGTTAATACCGTTTGGTTAATGGGGGCATTTGCTTTACTTAGTATTGTAGGGTTAATTGCTATACCGCGCTTAGGTCTAAAACTAAATGTTATTGAACATCGCCCGCACAGTTTAAAACGTTTACTTAAAGTGCTTCCAGATCATGCATTACTACTCGCTTTTATAGCGCCCTTAATATCTACTATGTTGATCAGTCACTTTGATATGCAGTGGCAAGCAATCGGCGTGTTAAGTATTGTATTGGTGTTGTTTTTAGTCCTTAAAAATAGCCGCTGGGATATTTGGCAGGGCGTAGCGTTAGTTATTTCAACGCTATTAGTGTTAGGCGCTCAGCGCACGCATCTTTCGCCAAACCTATTTGATGACGCACTCTTTATATTCAAAAATGAATACGGTTTGGGTTTATTACTCGGATTGTTACTTACCGCTTTTGGGCTCTATTACGGTAAAAAACAGATTAAGCGTTTAGCGTTTCATATTACGGGGACATTTAGTGTATTTGTAATGATAGCGACTTTATATACGCTTATTCCTAATTCTGCGTTAAGTACTGCATATCCACTTTGGGCCGTTGCATTGTTTGTAGTGGCGGCTATTTTAATAAAGCTCGCGCAGCATAATACAACGCTATTTCAGCGTTTTACTTATTGGGTAGGGGCTAATGCCAATATTACGTTAGCAGTTACCATGCTATTAAGTGACAGCGGCCTAACCATTGCACTGGCTGTACAAGTATTACTTATAAGCGTACTTATAAAACGCTATAACGTGCCTATGCCGCATTGGCCTATAAAAGCCTTAGTTGCTGCGTTATTACTGCGCTTAACGCTTGTGCCTTGGACACCAAGTTACGATACACTTACGGTATTTGGTTTGCATTGGAGTATTGTAGTTTATCCGTTATGTATTGCGTTATTTTTTGCCGCAGCTAAGTGCTTTGACTCATCAAAACTTAAAATATGGCTCGAAGGTGCAGCTCTTCATTGTTTAGCGCTTTTTATTACTACCGAAACAAGTTATCAGTTAGTAGGGCATTATCCGCAATTTGATTCACTTAACTTTTACGAACAAATACTCCTTACCTGTAACTGGCTGGCATTAGGGGGTGTGTATTTACACAGAGCAAAACTTGCCGGTACTTTAGCTAAGTTATATAAAGTGGCGGGTTTTGCACTTGCGGGGTTAGCAGGGCTTTTTGCTATTAAAACACTACTTGACGATAACCCATTATTTGAATCACTTTACATAGGTGAGCTGCCAATATTTAACTGGTTATTACTATTGTGGTTAGTTCCTGCAGGATTAACGCTTTGGCTGGCCAAGCTTGTAAAACCAATAAATGCTAAAGCTACGCCATTTATATTGGCCGTTGCGGGTGGCTTTATATTATTGGCAATAAACAGCTTTATTCGTCAGTACTGGCAAGGTCCTTACATTTACTTATCAAAAGGCGCAAGCAATGCAGAGCTTTATAGTTACTCTGTTATTTGGTTAGTATTGGGGGCGGGTACTGTTATTTTTGGTCATTTAAAAAATCAATTATTAATACAAAAAGTAGGCCTAGGCATACTAGCTGCCGTTATTGTTAAAGTGTTTTTAATTGATATGGCTAACTTGGAGGGCTTACTTAAAGCGCTTTCGTTTATTGGATTAGGGCTTTCGTTGGTGGGGTTAAGTTGGTTGTTCCAAAAGCTTAGAAGTCGAGTAAATCAAGTTTAACTTTATGAACACTTTATAAAGCAAAGCCCAGTGAAGATACTAGGCTTTTTGTTTTACGCTATTACTTGATAGCTTTTAACTAAAATACTATGTACTGTGATTAAGCAGTGCCTTTAGTTTGCCCGGTTTAATTGGCTTACTTAAATAATGAATATTAGCGGCTTTGGTTTCCTGTTTAAGCTCGGTGTCGCGCACTGCGGTAATTAAAATAGCAGGGACTTGGCTTTGCCAAATTTCGCGCAGGGTTTTAATTAGCGTTATCCCATCGCAGTCGCTACCTAATTGATAGTCCATTAAAATAACATCGGGTGCACCGTTTTGCTTAGCATGCGCCAGTACATTATCTACGTTATCAAAAAGGGTGTAATTAGCTTGCCACTTTTTAAGTAAGCTTGCCATTGCTGCTAAATTTTCAGGGTCGTCGTCTACGGCAACAATATTAATTGCTGCACGGTTTTCTATTAAGCTGTTTGTAGTACTTTTTTGTTGTACAAACTGCTCGTCACCATAAGGTACCTCAATGCTAAAACGGCTACCTTTATTTGGTTCAGAATGCACATCAAGCGGCAAACTTAATAAGTCAGCCATACGTTTTACAACACCTAAGCCTAAGCCTACGCCTTTGTTATCGCCCGACTCAACACGGTAAAAGTCGTTAAATATTTTAGCTTGCTCTACTTCGCTAATACCTGGGCCTGTATCCCATACTTCTATTCGTAAATTGTGCTTCCGGTTCCTGCAGGCAATTAATACACGACCATTATCGGTGTATTTAACTGCATTAGAGACCAAGTTTTGAATAATTCGGCGCAGATAGGTTATATCGCTGTGCACAATTTGCTGGTTTGAACGCACACTAAGTTTAAGACCTTTATCACTTGATAAAATAGCGTATTCACTTTGCAGTGGCGCTAAAATATCTTCAATATAAAAGTGGCGAGGGGTAGGGGTCATAGCGCCTTGCTCAAGCTTAGCTATTTCAAGCAATGCCGACATTAAATGCACGGTTGAATCGAGACTGTCGCCTAACTTTTCAAAGCTGTTTTGGTTAGTGCTGTCGAGTTGCTTTTCGTCAATGGCGGCAAGGTATAAACGTGCTGCATTTAACGGTTGTAAAATATCGTGGCTCGCCAGTGCTAAAAAGCGCGTTTTACTGTCGTTGGCTTGCTCTGCTTCTCGTTTAGCTAAAGTAAGTGCTTGCTCGGTTTGTACACGACTATCTATTTGAGCTTGTAAGTCTTTATTAATAGTTTGCACTTCTTGAGTACGTGCTTCTATGCGATTTTCAAGATCCATGTTTACTTCTTCAAGTGCATTTTGCGTACTTATGTGGTTTGTAATATCCGAAAAGCTGGTAACAAATCCGCCATCGGGCAGCGGATTACCAATCATTTCGTATACTTGGCCATTACGACGGTGGCGAATAAAATGATGCGAGCTGCCATATTTTAAATGCTGTACACGTTTTTCTACTTGGCGTTCTATTTCACCAGGGCCACATTCACCACGGTTAGCGTTGTATCTAATAATGTCTTCTATGGGTTGGCCTACTTCTAAAAAGCCTTCAGGGTAGCCAAACATTTCATTGTAGCGTTTGTTCCATGCAACGAGTTTTAAATCTTTATCAACAACTGAAATACCGTGGCTTAAATTTTCGAGTGAGGTAAATAACAGATTTTGATTAAATTGCAACGCTTGTGTGGTTTCGTCAAAAAAGTTTACTACTTCCTCAAACGCCATACGTTTACCCGACGATACCGTATGTATTAACGCTTGTGCCGACGATGCACCAAGCACGCCCGTTAATGCGCGTTCGCAGTAAGCTATAAATTCAGGCTCTGGGTGTGCGTTGTTATCACTTAAATGATGGGCGAGTGCGTAATGGGCCAGTACTTGTTGGCTGCGCTGAATACCTAGAAATGTTTGCAGTAGTATTTTAAAGTCGTAAACGGTGGCTTTTACGTCTTTATTTAAGCGCCTTGATAAAATAGCCTGATCTTTAGGGTTAACAAAAGCAGCGGCCTGAATTTTATCAATTAAGCGCTCCTCAGCCCCAAGTGAAAAACTAATATAACAACCAATATTGGCAAACAAAGCTATCAAGGTTCCACGCGTTATAAGCGTTTGTTGCAGCTCGCTATCAAGGGTTGTGCCGGCATCGAGTATTGGCAGCATTAAAAATAGTATCCAGCAAATAAAGCCTGCTACCAAACCCGCATACACCCCATAAGCATGACCTTTTCGCCAATATAAACCACCCACAATAGAGGGTAGCAATTGGGTAACAAGTGAAAATGCGACCAAGCCCATACTGGCCAGTGCGCTACTATGGCCAAACCATTGCTGATAGAAATAGGCCAAAATTAATATGCCTGCAATAGCAAAGCGCCTTACA
Source organism: Pseudoalteromonas sp. SG43-3 (assembly GCF_014164385.1). Classification (NCBI taxonomy): domain Bacteria; kingdom Pseudomonadati; phylum Pseudomonadota; class Gammaproteobacteria; order Alteromonadales; family Pseudoalteromonadaceae; genus Pseudoalteromonas; species Pseudoalteromonas sp. SG43-3. The sequence goes on along the minus strand of NZ_JACJFC010000021.1, from coordinate 58,838 downwards.
AGTAATATACGAGACTTATAACTGCTGGTAATTAAGTTACGTTTAAACTTTCTACGCAGCATTAACGGCAATACCACATCGTTTGAAATCATCGTGCTTAATGTAAGCGTTGCTACCACTATCATTGCGGTGGCGGCAGATAGTCCACCTATAAATACAAAAGTGGTTAAGAATGCATTGTCGTTAATTAGCGGTAGGGCAAGTACAAAGCTGTCGGGTGAATAGCCGCTGCCAATTGCAGGATGAATGGCCGCAGTCGCAATAGGTAAAATCATTGCGGCTGTTAGTAGTAAATACAGCGGAAAAGCCCAGCGAGCGGTAAGTAAGTGGCGTTTGTTTTGGTTGTCAACCACGGTTACATGAAACTGGCGAGGCAAACATATAATAGCCGCTGCAGCCATTAAAGACTGGCCAATAAAGTTAAAGCTAAAAAAGTTAAAATCGCTCCAGTGACCCCAAATAGACTCAGTTACTTTGTTCGTGGTGGCTTCGGGTAAATTAAAAAGTGTAAATACTGCAAGCCCCGCAACGGCAATAAGAGCAATAAGTTTAATCATAGATTCAAATGCAACAGCGAGCATTAAGCCAGAGCGATATTCAGTTACATCAACTTTGCGAGTACCAAAAAATATAGCAAATAAAGCCATAATTAGTGTGGCAGAAAGCGCGAGCATATCGCCGGATATTTTATTACTGTTTTGCAAAAGTAAAAAGCTTGTACTAAGCGCTTTTAATTGCAGTGCAATGTAGGGAATGGTTGCCAGTAATGCGATTACAGTAACCATTATTGCTGTAGTTTGACGTTTGCCGTAACGAGCTGAAATAAAGTCAGCAATAGTCGTTATATTTTGTTTTTTACTTACCAGTACCAGCTTACGTAAAAATCCTTGGCCGAATAAAAACAGCAACGCAGGGCCTAATAATATTGGCAAGTAACTCCAACTGCTGGTGGCGGCTGTTCCTACCGAACCGTAATAAGTCCAAGAGGTACAGTAAATCCCGAGTGAGAGTGAATACACAAATGGGTGATGGCTAATACGCTTTGCTAAAGGGGTTGTTTTATCGCCCCAATTGGCAAGCCAAAACAGCACACCTATATAACTTAAAGCAACAATAATGAGTACGGCAGTCATGTTGTTATTAAACCTTATTATTTTAAATAGTCCCTCATCCCTATGAGGGATTAACACAATACCAGAACTGAGGTTAAGTGTGAGGGTTGAATTTAAAATAAAACTTTTATTTTATTTATATCTTATTGAATATTAACAGTAAAAATAAAACGCCCTTGAGCATTAGACTAATGTCGCATTAATGACCAACTTATCAATTTAATCATAAAGCCAGTTTACAAAAAAAGCCTAAGTAATTGAAATAATATAAAAATATATAAAACACGCTTGAATGATAAATACAGTTTACGTAAACGTTAACAAGCTGTTACGACTATGGTCTCAATTCAATATGTAACCAGCGTTGCTAAATTGGTAAGCGAAGATAAAAAACCACTCATCGCGATATTGCGGTGCTTAAAGGGGAAAACAAAAATGGCTTTTAAAGATGAAGAACAAGCAAAAGCTTATTGGGCAGAAAACATTTCGCTGTTATTTAAACTGTTAGCAGTGTGGTTTGTCGTGTCTTTTGGCTTTGGCATATTACTGGTTGATGTACTTAATGAAGTACGTTTTTTTGGGTTTAAACTTGGCTTCTGGTTCGCCCAGCAAGGCGCGATTTATACCTTTGTTGCTTTGATTTTTGTGTACGTTTTCAAAATGAATACGTTAGATAAAAAATACGGCGTAGACGAATAGGAGCTAAGCAATGGATGTTCAAACACTCACGTTTTTAATTGTTGGTTTAAGCTTTGCGCTTTATATCGGCATAGCAATATGGGCCCGAGCGGGTTCAACCAAAGAGTTTTATGTAGCGGGCGGCGGCGTACCTCCTCTTGCTAATGGTATGGCAACAGCTGCCGATTGGATGAGCGCCGCGTCGTTTATTTCAATGGCGGGTATTATTTCGTTTGCAGGTTACGATGGCAGTGTTTACTTAATGGGGTGGACAGGTGGTTATGTACTATTAGCCATGTGTTTAGCGCCTTACTTACGTAAATTCGGCAAGTTTACTGTGCCAGACTTTATTGGCGACCGTTACTATTCACGTACCGCGCGTTTAGTTGCTATTTTTTGTGCCATATTCATTTGTTTCACTTATATAGCAGGGCAAATGCGTGGCGTAGGCGTGGTATTTTCACGCTTTTTAGAAGTAGAAATTGAAACCGGTGTTTACATTGGCATGGTGATTGTATTCTTTTATGCGGTACTTGGCGGCATGAAAGGCATTACCTACACACAAGTAGCGCAGTATTGTGTACTTGTATTTGCATACCTTGTACCAGCCATTTTTATCTCGATGATGATGACGGGTCACTTCTTCCCACAGACCGGTTTTGGTGCCACATTAATTGGCAGCGACGGCGTATACGTACTTGATAAACTAGATGGCTTAAGCGCTGAACTTGGTTTTGCGCAATATACCGAAGGCTCTAAGAGCATGATTGACGTGTTCGCTATTACTGGTGCGTTAATGGTAGGTACTGCTGGTTTACCACATGTAATTGTACGCTTTTTCACTGTACCTCGCGTAAAAGACACACGTATTTCTGCTGCATGGACTCTTGTGTTCATCGCGATTGTTTATACTACAGCACCTGCGGTTGCAGCCTTTGCTCGCGTAAACATGGTTGATACTATTAATGGTAAAGACGGTAGCGGTACAGCTTACGCAGAAGCACCAGGATGGATTAAAAACTGGGAACGCACAGGTTTAATTACATTTGATGATAAAAACGGCGATGGCAAAATGTTCTACACGGCGGGTAAAATCACCGATCCGAACAGTGCTAACGAAGTAAATGTAGACCGCGACATTATGGTATTAGCAAATCCAGAAATTGCTAATTTACCAGCATGGGTAATCGCACTTGTAGCTGCCGGTGGTATTGCCGCTGCACTGTCTACAACAGCAGGTTTACTACTGGTTATTTCGACCTCCGTTTCGCACGATTTACTCAAGCGAACCCTCAAGCCCGATATTACCGACAAGCAAGAGTTACTTGCAGCGAGGTTGGCAGCCATGATCGCTATTGTTATCTCCGCATACTTTGGTATTAACCCGCCTGGATTTGTGGCATCGGTAGTGGCATTTGCATTCGGCTTGGCGGCAGCGAGTTTCTTCCCAGCAATTATTATGGGTATATTCTCTAAAACAATGAACCGAGAGGGCGCAATTGCAGGCATGGTAACGGGTATTGGCTTTACCGCTGCGTATATCATCTTCTTCAAGTTTGTAAGCCCTGAGCTTAATAATCCTGAACATTGGTTTTTAGGTATTTCGCCTGAAGGTATTGGCTTAATTGGTATGATTATTAACTTTGTAGTAGCTGCAGTTGTTCTTAAATTTACTCAAGCTACACCTATTGAAATTCAAGAAATGGTAGAAGGTATTCGTAACCCTAAAGGGTCAGCTGAAGCGCACGATCACTAGGCAACATTTATAGATATAGTAAAAAAATATAAAGCACCCAAAGCCCGACTTTAGTCGGGCTTTTTATTTGTTTAATAAATAAGTACATTAGATTGGTACATCACCATTTAAAGAGCGAATACAATGAGTGTAGAACAACAAGAAATAGCCCAATACGTTTGTTTGCAAGCGCCTTTTACTATGCTTGATAGCAGCGCATGCGAATACTTTGTAAATCATCTTGATATTATTTACCTTACCCGCGAAAACCAAACTCAGTGGTTACAAAGTGAAAACCCTAAACTATTTTTAATTCGCTCTGGTTTGTACGACCTAGTTGATGGCAAGGGCGATGTTGTTACGCGCTTAGCGCAAGGTGACTATTTTGGTTTTCCGTCGCTGTTAACCGGTGAGGCAATTCAAAATAGGTTAGAAGTACAAAAAGAGGGGATAGTGTATATGCTTTCTCAAACGCATTTTGATTTTTTACGCAGAGAATATAAATCGTTTGAGCAATACTTTGTACGCGCTCATGCTAACCGGTTGTTGTCATCACATTATAAAAGTAAAAACGATAGCTGGTCGGAACGTAAAATATCAGAGCTGATGACGCGCACAGCAATTACGCTTACGCCCGATGCAAGTATTAGGCAAAGTGCTAAAAAAATGAAAGAGCATGGCGTATCGTCAATAATGATAACGCAGCACGCGCACTTAGTAGGGGTTGTGACCGACCGCGATTTACGCAACCGAGTACTTGCCGACGAGGTAGATCCACAAGACGCAGTAAGCAGTATTATGACCGCAAAACCTAAGTTTATATTTGAAAATAACCGGGTGTTTTCGGCGCTGCACTTAATGCTTAAATACAATATTCACCATTTGCCCGTGCTTGACGAAAACCATAACCCGATAGGGATGATAACCAGCACCGATTTACTGCGCCAACAAAAAAGTGACCCCGTACAGCTTATTGGGCGCATATATAAAGCGCACACTGTTACTGATTTAAAACGCTACGCAAAAGAAATCCCCGAACTTTTGCGTGGCTTTTCGTACAATATTGACGACATATCGCTAATTGGTAAATTACTCAGTGGTTTAACCGATGCGCTTACATCGCGCCTGATTCACTTATTTCAAGAAGAGCATGGCGCAGCGCCAACCAGCTTTAGTTTTATTTGCTTTGGCTCGCAAGCACGCGAAGAACAAACCCTGCATTCAGATCAAGATAACGGCTTATTACTCCCTAACGACTTAACCACCGAGCAACACGCTTACTTTAAAAGTATGGGGGAGTTTGTATGCGAGAATTTAGTTGAGTGCGGCATTAGGCGTTGCCCAGGTAATATTATGGCAAGCAGTGATGAGTGCCGTATGAGCGTAAACGACTGGAGCGAGCGCTTTTTTAAATGGATAAAAAGCCCCACACCCAATGCAATGCTTAACTGTAAGATATTTTTTGACCTGCGATTTATTGAAGGTTCAAACGCTTTATACACGGCTTTTTGCGAGCAACTAATTCGTATATCGCGTAACGACTTATTCTATGCCGCAATGGCAACCGACATAAGCAGCAACAGCGTGCCAATTGGTTTATTTAATAAATTTAAAACAGAAAAAACAGATCAAAATAATAAATACATAGATTTAAAAAAACGCGGTGTCGTAATTATAAATGACATAGTGCGGTTATACGCTTTAAAAGCGGGTATTAGGCGCGCCAACACACAAGAGCGGTTGGACGCACTACTAAAACATAAACTGATCAGCAAAGAAGATATATACAACCTAAAAGACTGCTGGCGGTTCTTAACGCAGCTTCGTTTGAGTACACAAATAAACGAAGAGGGCTTACCGAGTAATTGCATTAACCCTAATAAATTAAACTCACTAGAGCGCCATCAACTAAAAGAAGCGTTTTACCTTGTTAAACAAGCGCAGCAAGCCGCCGCGTTTAAGTTTGCTCGCGGCAGTTTATAATGATGGATTACTAACATGGTAAAAAAGCTGCTCACTCGGTATTTAAAGCGCCGTAAATTACTAGGTAAAAATGCCTTACAACAACGTTACTTAGTGATTGATTTAGAGCTAACTGGCCTTGATGCAAAACAGCACGAAATTGTATCACTAGCGTGGGTGATAATAGATAACCAATGTATAAAAATGAGCGAGTCGCAGCACCTTATAAATAAAGACGTAAAAAGCCTTGAGCAAAGTCCTGTTTTTCATGGGATTAGCGATGATGTTATAGCAAAGGGGCTAAGCCTAAACAGTATATTAATGCAATTAAGTAACCATTTTAGCGACTGTATTTTAGTGTTTCATAATGCCATGCTCGACTGGGGGTTTTTAAAAATAGCGCTTAAAAATGCCAATATAACTATACGGCCTAAACTGATACTCGACACACTGCATATTGAGCAAAAGCGCTTACTCCATCATTCAACTGAAATAAAACAAGATGATTTAACCCTTAATGCTTGCCGCACACGTTATGAGTTACCAAGCTATCATTGCCATCACGCACTGACCGATGCACAAGCCACTGCCGAGTTACTGCTAGCCCAGTGCCATCAAATAAGCCGTGGCAAAGAGTTAAAAGTAGGCGAGTTGATGTAGGTTGGCTGAAGGCGGGGCTTTATGCCGCGCGAGATAAACTCCCGCCAACAATAAAGAGTAGTTTACTTTTATTGTTATCCGTATAACTATAGGTACAGTTACGTAATCATTATCTAACTAATCACTTCAAGGACGATCATGAAACTCATCACTGCCATTTTCTTAACCTTATTCCCACTCATCACTTTTGCTAATTCAAGTTTGCCTGCTAATCGCCATATTGCAGTGCAGGGGACTGCAGAGGTATTAGCAAAGCCCGATATGGCTAAGATTTCTTTTGAAGTAATAAGCTTTAAAGACAAATCACTTGATGCAAAACGTGATGTTGATGACCGAGTAAATTTGTTACTTAAAGGTTTAAGCAAGTATGGTGTTAAGGAGACTGATGTTTCTGCTACAAGCCTGTTAACTCATAATGATGACGATATGTTTAATGTCGAGAGCGGTACAGCAATTAATGCAGGATATGTAGCAACAAGAACACTTAAAGTAACATTAAGAAATATTGAAAAAGTGAATGATTTTATCGATTTTGCACTAAGTGTAAAAATTAATGAACTGACGAATATTGAGCTTATGTCTTCAAAAGCCTCGCAGTTAGAAGCTGAAGCAACACAAGGCGCAATAGATAACGCTATAGTTAAAGGGGGTAAGCTTGCCAAAGCATTTGGCGCAGAGATTGGAAAAATTTACAGTATTAATTCAAATTCTAACCGTTCAAGTTATGGTTATGGCGTAGATGATTTTGAGAGAATAGTTGTGACCGGCTCTAAAGTTACTAGAAATCCATTCGAGCAAGGCAGGTATTTACAAGAAACTATTACATTTAAATCATCAATAAACGTGGTGTTTGATTTAGAGGTAAATGATTAAGTTAAAATTTTCATTTCAAATACATTTTCATAATGTAAGCTGGCTTTAAGTTTTTGATTAATTTGAAGGTAGCGATACTATGAGCGATGAAAGCAACACATTAAAAGCACAAACCGAGGCAAAAGTAGCCGCTGGGCGAAAAGGTAATCCTGATTTTATGAAAGGTGTTGATGAAAGTATTGCTCAAGCAAAATCCTTTCAAGAGGGTGCAAATGCACTTAATTTAGCTCAAAGTGCCCCACGCTTTGAGCTGCCGAATCAAAAAGGTGAGCAAGTTTTATTAGAAGAACTACTTGCACACGGACCTGTGGTTATTACTTTTTATCGTGGTAGTTGGTGTCCGTACTGTAATTTACAACTGAAAGCACTGCAGTCACGTTTACCTGAAATTCATGCTTTAGGCGCACAATTGGTGGCTATTAGCCCGCAAGTACCCGATGGCTCAATGAGCGAAAGCGATATAAGTAACATGGATTTTTTAGTGCTGAGTGATCAAAATGCCGATGTAGCAGCAAGCTACGGCGTAGCATGGCAAGTGCCCACATTTTTACTCGAGCATATGCGAGTAGACCGAGGCCTAGATTTAGAGTCGGTTAACAATGGCAATAGTAGTGTTTTACCGATCCCTGCCACCTTTGTTTTAGATAAACAAGGTAAAGTGACTTGGCGCTATGTTGATGTTGATTATCGTACTCGTTCTGAGCCAGAAGATATAATTAACGCTTTGAAAAATTTAGTATAAAAAACTTAATTTTAAAAGTCAGAGCCATCGAAGAGCTTGCAATGCCTAAGCTCTTCAACGTTAATTTAAAGTTTCTAATGCTTCCCTCTTATAATCAGATGCAAGGTCGATTACAATACAGACATCTAAAAGGCGTATTGCCTTTATCTGCACGCTAAAAGAGTGGATTTTATATTTCATGGCAATCAAACTTGCAATTAATGGTTTTGGTCGTATTGGTCGAAATATTGTCCGCGCGTTATACGAGTCTAGTTTGAGCGACGATATAAAAATTGTTGCGATTAACGAACTTGCTGATCCTGAAGCTATTGCTCATTTATTAAAATACGACACATCCCACGGTCGTTTTTCTTTTCCTGTAAAACTTGGTGAAGACACCATTAGTGTTGCAGGCGATACCATTGCACTTTTTTGTGAAGAAAACCCAATTGAATTACCTTGGCAAACGCTCGATGTAGACGTTGTACTTGAATGTACGGGTGTTTATCACTCGCGTGAACATGCGCAGTTACATATTAACGCAGGCGCTAAAAAGGTGTTGTTTTCGCATCCGGCCGATAACGATGTTGATGCTACGATTGTGTATGGCATTAACGACGATGAGCTTAAAAGCGAGCACACAATTGTCTCTAACGGCTCGTGTACAACTAACTGTGTTGTGCCGGTTATTAAAGTATTAGATGATGCATTTGGTATTGAGTCGGGCGCTATTACAACGATTCATGCGTCGATGAACGATCAACAAGTGATTGATGGTTATCATCATGATTTACGCCGTACTCGCGCTGCAAGCCAATCAATTATTCCAGTTGATACAAAGCTCGCCCGTGGTATAGACCGTATTTTACCTAAATTTAAAGGCCGTTTTGAAGCCATCGCCGTACGTGTACCGACTATAAATGTCACGGCAATGGATTTAAGTGTTACGGTTAATACCGATGTAGATTTAAATGCAGTAAATAACGCACTTAAAGCACAAGCAAAAGACCGCTTAGAAGGTATTTTAAGTTATACCGAAGAGCCGCTTGTATCGGTTGATTTTAATCACGACCCACATTCTTGTATTATTGATGGCACACAAACACGTGTTAGTCACAAACGACTGATAAAGTTATTAGTATGGTGTGATAACGAATGGGGTTTTGCTAATCGTATGCTCGACACAGCGCGTGCTATGATGGCAGTGAATAAGTAATTTATTAATATAATAATTTTAAACGTATTTTTCAGGTTCAGTATCGTTAACTAAGGAGATGTTCATGTCGGTCATAAAAATGGCAGATTTAGATTTAAACGGCAAACGCGTATTAATTCGTGAAGATTTAAATGTACCAGTTAAAGCAGGTAAAGTGACGTCAGATGCGCGTATTCGTGCAGCACTACCTACTATTAAACTAGCCCTTGAGAAAGGCGCTAAAGTAATGGTTATGTCACACCTTGGCCGTCCTACGGAAGGGGAATACGATGAAGCGTTTTCGCTTGCACCTGTAGCTGATTACTTAAACGATGCCCTAGAGCAAACTGTACGTTTAGAAAAAGATTACTTAAACGGTGTTGATATTGCTGATAACGAAGTGGTTGTTTTTGAAAATGTGCGCTTTAACAAAGGCGAGAAGAAAAACAACGAAGCGCTATCTAAGCAACTAGCAGCACTGTGTGATGTATATGTAATGGATGCATTTGGTACGGCTCACCGTGCACAAGCGTCTACCCATGGCGTTGGCTTATTTGCCGATGTTGCATGTGCAGGTCCGCTGTTATCGGCTGAGCTCGAAGCGTTAGGCAAAGCACTTGATAATCCAGCGCGTCCATTAGTAGCGATTGTTGGTGGTTCTAAAGTATCTACTAAGCTTACCGTTTTAGATTCACTTTCTAAAATTGTTGACCAATTAGTTACCGGCGGCGGTATTGCAAATACCTTTATTGCTGCATCAGGTAGCCCAGTTGGTAAATCGCTTTACGAACCTGATTTAATGGATGAAGCGAACCGTTTATGTGCAGCAGCGATTGCTAATAATGGTGAAATTCCGGTACCGACTGACGTAGTGGTTGGTAATGAGTTTTCTGAATCTGCTGTAGCTACACTTAAAGATGTAAGCGAAGTAACAAGCAATGATATGATTTTTGATATTGGCCCTGATACAGCGAGCAAGCTTGCAAAAATTATTGCAAATGCAGGCACTGTTGTATGGAATGGTCCAGTTGGCGTGTTCGAGTTTGACCAGTTTGGTAATGGTACTCGTGCTATTGCACAAGCAATTGCTAACTCAAATGCGTTTTCAATTGCGGGTGGTGGTGATACCTTAGCCGCAATCGATAAATACGGCATTGCCGATAAAGTATCTTATATTTCTACTGGTGGTGGTGCGTTCTTAGAGTTTTTAGAAGGCAAAAAACTTCCAGCAGTTGAAATGCTAGAGTCGCGCGCTAAGTAATTTTAGTGGCGTAAGGTGAGGGGGTAATAGCCCTCACCGACAATTAATTACTAAATACCTCTCACCCTAATTTAGTCGTTAATTTAGACGGAATATTACTGCAAAGCAGTGGTTTTTCGTGGCGTTGTTATAACGCCAAACTAACACATCCGTTCAAACTAGATGGTAGGGAACTACTGTCGATAAATTGGAGAATACCCAATGGCTTTAATCAGTATGCGACAACTTTTAGATCATGCAGCAGAGCATGGTTACGGCGTACCTGCTTTTAATGTTAACAATCAAGAGCAAATGCGCGCAATAATGGAAGCGGCTGACAAAACAAACAGCCCAGTAATCGTTCAGGGATCAGCTGGTGCACGTGCTTATGCTGGTGCTCCATTTATTCGTCATATGATTTTAGCAGCCGTTGAAGAATGGCCACATATCCCAGTTGTAATGCATCAAGATCACGGCACATCGCCAGGTGTGTGTCAGCGTTCAATTCAGCTTGGTTTTTCATCAGTAATGATGGATGGCTCGTTAATGAGCGACGGAAAAACCCCTTCAAGCTACGAATACAATGTAGAAGTAACGCGCGAAACTGTTGCGATGGCGCATGCCTGTGGCGTATCGGTTGAAGGCGAGCTAGGTGTACTTGGTTCACTTGAAACAGGTGAAGCTGGCGAAGAAGATGGCGTTGGCGCAGAAGGGTTATTAACAACTGATCAAATGCTAACAGACCCTGAAGAAGCGGCTGATTTTGTAAATAAAACACACGTTGATGCACTTGCAATTGCTTGCGGTACTTCACACGGTGCTTATAAATTTACTCGCCCACCAACAGATGACATTTTAGCGATTGATCGCATTAAAGCGATTCATGCCCGTATTCCTAACACGCACTTAGTGATGCATGGCTCATCTTCAGTTCCTCAAGAATGGTTAGAAATTATTAATCAGTACGGTGGCGAAATTCCAGAAACTTATGGTGTGCCAGTTGAGCAGATTGTTGAAGGCATTAAGTTTGGTGTTCGCAAGGTAAATATTGATACCGATTTACGTTTAGCATCTACCGGTGCAATTCGCCGTCATATGGCGCTTAACCCATCTAACTTTGATCCACGTAAATACCTAGCTGAAGCTACAAAAGCAATGACAGAGATTTGCGTTGCACGCTATAACTCGTTTGGTACTTCTGGTCAGGCTAGTAAAATTAAGCCAATTTCACTTGATGAAATGCACCTTAAATACTTAAGCGGCGAACTAGACCCTAAAATTAGATAATAGATCAATTTATAATTGATCATTATTAGGGCCTGTTTATCTTTCGAGGTTGAATTTGCAGCAGTATGTTTGGTATTTAGGCAAGGCAGAGCCTATGCAGTGTGGTTATTCCCCATAAATAGGCGATAACGTGGAATAAATGCCAAACATGCGCTGCCCGAAGGGTTCTGCCTAGGGGCAATTTACTCTTTGTTGCCTACATGGATGTAGGTAAGGGGCGTGAGCAGGACGCGGAAGCTTTGCTCGGTTTTTACTTAGCCCGCTAGGTTACAAACCCCACGCCGCGATTAAATCGCCCCTAGATAGAACAAATTTTAATCCTGAAAGGTCAACAGGCCCTAAGCCAGTAACTTTGTTACTGGCTTTTTTAATGTCAGCCCTTTTTATATTACAGATTACGGTTTTTTGATCAGATCACTGCATTACCAATGCGGAATTTTGGGATCACGCATTTACTAACACAGCCTTTTTCGGATCATTATTTTACTAAGCCAAATACACTTTAATGCTATATATGGGTTCTGAGATAATTTGATCGTTATTTATTTGTATAAACAATCAACAACTTATGGCTTTGACTAGGTACAACTCTGATCTGAGGGTTGATCGGCTTGGTAAAAATCTGATCCTTTATTTGGAGCTTAGTAAAATTTAGATCTATTTTTGAACGTATTGTTTGTTATACAGGCGGGTTTGTTGATTTTAAAAGGGCTTTAAAGCTACTTTTAAACGATCGATCTGTAAAAATGTCTTGGTTAGTAAAACAATGATCCCAGCTAGTTTAATATTGTTTAGTGGTTTAAATAGCGATACAAAAAAGATAATTTTAAAAAGTTAGCTATTACATAAATTTATCGTAAATCTCTTTTTATTACGTTAAATATTAAAAAGGTTTTAAAAATATGACGTTAATGAGGTTTTTTGTCACTAATTTGTGTTTTTTTTACCACCATTTTAATTTACACGTTACACTTTCATAAAAATGTCATACTTAGTCATAATAATGAAAACTAATTCGATAGCGTAAGAGATAAATTGGAATGTCACGTAAAGTACTAGTCGTAGATGACGAAGCTCCTATCAGGGAGATGTTGGTTTTTGTTTTAGAGCAAAATGGATTTCAAGCAATTGAAGCAGAAGATTACGACTCTGCTATTGCAGCTATGGTTGAACCTTACCCAGATATGGTTTTACTTGATTGGATGTTACCAGGTGGAAGCGGTATTCAAATTGCTAAAAAGTTTAAGCAAAACGAACACACCCGCCAAATCCCAATTATTATGCTTACAGCTCGCGGCGAAGAAGAAGACAAAGTACGCGGCCTTGAAGTAGGTGCAGATGATTACGTCACCAAGCCGTTTTCTCCTAAAGAGCTTATGGCACGTATTAAAGCGGTTATTCGTCGTGTATCGCCAACCTCATTAGAAGAAGCTATTGAAGTACATGGCCTGCGTTTAGACCCTATTTCTCATCGTGTTACCTCAGAAGGTAACGAGCTTGATATGGGGCCAACCGAATTTAGATTACTGCACTTTTTTATGACTCACCCAGAGCGTGTTTATAGCCGTGAACAACTGCTTGATCATGTGTGGGGAACTAACGTTTACGTAGAAGATCGCACTGTTGATGTTCACATTCGTCGCCTGCGTAAAGCAATTGGCCCACTTGGACATGACCGTTTGGTGCAAACAGTACGTGGCGCTGGGTATCGTTTTTCAAGTAAGCTGTGATCAGCTTAAAGCTTAGCTAATGTGTAAAATACGCATGTATTACTACTCTAAGGTAAAGTGAGTGTATGTATCGAGTTGTTAATAAGCAGGCGTTAGTAAAGCGCCTGTTTATCTATTTTTTACCCTTACTATTAATTGGTGTGCTGGTTGGCGCGCCATTTTTGCTTTTATTTTTAGGATCTTTTTCCCTCCTTATTTGGCACTACCATCAACTTTATCGTTTGAGCGATTGGCTACTTAATCAACGCAGCTTTAATCCACCAGAGGGTGAGGGTGCATGGGAGCAAGTGTTTGAAGGTATTTACCATCTCCAGCACCGTAATCGTAAAAAACGTAATGAGCTTGCAGATTTAATTCGTCGCTTTCGCGATGGGGCTGAAGCGGTACCTGATGCGGTTGTGGTATTACAAAATGATTTAAGTATTGTGTGGTGTAATCAACTAGCCCTTAAAGTGCTTGGTTTGCAGTGGCCTACGGATCATGGTCAGCGCCTTGATAATTTAATTCGCGAACCTAAGTTTGCTAAATACATGCACAAAGGCGAATTTGACGATGCGCTTGAGCTGGATAATGGTCATAGTATTGAGCAGGTGCTTGAGTTTAGGGTAATGCCATATGCAAGTACGCAACTTATGGTTGTTGTGCGTGATGTAACGCGCTTAAAACAGCTTGAACAGATGCGTAAAGACTTTGTAGCCAATGTGTCGCATGAACTACGTACACCGCTTACAGTAGTTACAGGGTATCTTGAGATGATGGATGGCGACATGATGCCGCCGCCAGCAATGTGGAACAAAGCGCAAAATACCATGCTTGAACAATGTAAGCGCATGGATAGCTTAGTCAGCCAATTATTATCGCTTTCGCGTATTGAAGGTGCACGGCGCCAAGACAACGATAAAGCTATAAATGTACCGCAATTACTTGGTTATATTCACACTGAAGCAAACTCAATTAATCAAGACAAAGGCCACGAACTTATGTTTGATATTGATAAAACCCTTGATATTAAAGGCTCTGAGGATGAACTGCGTAGTGCGTTTTCTAATTTAGTATTCAACGCGATTCATTACACAAAACCAAGCGGTAAAGTAGAAGTATGCTGGCAGCGCAAAAACAATAAAGCGTGTTTTAGTGTTACCGATAATGGTGATGGTATTGCGCCTGAGCATATTAACCGATTAACTGAGCGTTTTTATCGTGTTGATAAAGCTCGCAGTAGAACAACAGGTGGCTCAGGCTTAGGTCTCGCTATAACAAAACATGTGTTAACTCGCCATGATAGTAAATTAAATATTCGCAGTGAAGTTAACAAAGGATCGTGTTTTTCTTTTGAATTTTCAATAGATAAGATAGTTTCGCTGACTAAATAATTAAGCTAATAGGTCAAGTCATAAAAGTGTCATTTAAGAGTAATGTAACTGTCATGTACTCACTTTAGAGTGGGCAGCAGTTAGAAAATGGAACGAACAAACCGGAGAACTCTACATGAAATTTAAAAACTTAGTTGCCGCAATGGGTGTGGCTGTTACAACTTTCGTATCTGCACAAGCAGTTGCTCTAGACCAAAATATTCCTGAGTATCAAAAAATTAGTGGTGTTTCAGGCAACTTTTCATCAGTAGGTTCTGACACTTTAGCCAACATGATGACGTTTTGGGCTGAAGAGTACAAACGTATTTACCCAAATGTAAATATTCAGATTCAAGCAGCAGGTTCTTCTACTGCTCCACCGGCACTTACCGAAGGTACTGCTAACCTAGGTCCAATGAGCCGTAAAATGAAATCTAAAGAAATCGAAGCGTTCGAAAAACGTTACGGTTACAAGCCAACAGAAGTTCGCGTAGCTATTGATGCACTTGCCGTATTTGTACATAAAGATAACCCAATTGAAGGTCTTCGTATTGACCAAGTAGATGCTATCTTTTCATCTACTCGTAAATGTGGCGCACCAGAACAAGTTAACCGTTGGAGCGATGTTGGTCTAACAGGTGATTGGGCAGCTAAAGATGTGCAACTTTACGGACGCAACTCAGTATCAGGTACGTATGGTTACTTTAAAAAGAAAGCACTTTGTAAAGGTGATTTCCGTAATAACGTAAATGAGCAACCGGGTTCTGCATCAGTAGTACAGTCAATTTCATCTTCATTAAATGCAATTGGTTACTCAGGTATTGGTTATAAAACATCGGGCGTACGTACAGTACCGCTAGCTAAAAAAGGCGATAACTTTGTTGATGCAACACTTGATAACGTTGCACAAGGTAAATATCCATTATCTCGCTTTTTATACCTTTATGTGAATAAGCACCCAAACAAGCCGTTGTCTCCAATGGAAGCGCAATTCTTAAAAATGGTACTTTCAAAAGATGGTCAGCAAATTGTAGAAAAAGATGGTTATGTACCACTTTCTGCAAAGCTAGTAGAAACAGAACTTAAGAAGCTTGGTTTAAATTAATAAACTATAAGCAATAAAAAACCGCTCATTGAGCGGTTTTTTTGTGCCTAAAACTAAAAACTTTAAGGAATTAAATATTACCTAATTTTTCGGCTTGTGCTTTACATTGATTATAGCTCTCAACACATTTGCCAGAGCATACTTGTTGCTTTAAGCCCTCAGCAGTTGTTTGCTGTTCACAACTACTTTCACACTGGTAGTTTTGTTGAGCACACTGATTCATTTCAGGGTTTTCAACTTGGTTTTGACAACCTGCTAATAGTGCAAAAGTAAGGGCGACTACGCTTGTTTTTATTAAAGTGTGCATGCTTCTTATCCTTAAAATGGAGTCGCAATAATATTAAATTTCGACTTGGATATTGTCGATCAATCTAACACCACCAAAATAGGCTGCGGCTAAAATAACAAATTGAGTATCTTCGATTGTAGCAGTTTTTAATGTATCTCGTTGAGCAATCTCAAAATAGTCTGGTTTTAGGCCTGCTTTCTCTAAACTTTGTTTAGCTAAGCTTTCAAGTTTTACAAAGTCTTTCTCGCCACTTTTAAGTTGCTCAGCGCACGTATTAAGGGCTTTAAATAATACGGTTGCAGTCGCCTTTTGATCATCAGATAAGTAACCATTACGTGAGCTCATAGCAAGGCCAGAAACTTCTCGCATTGTAGGTACACCAATGACTTCAACCGGAATTGATAAGTCGCGTGCCATAGTTTTGATTACTTGTAGTTGCTGAAAATCTTTTTCACCAAAGCAGGCGTAATCTGGTTGCACTAAGTTAAATAACTTAGTTACGATTGTTGCAACACCTCTAAAGTGACCTGGACGTGAGCCACCGCAATAGCCTAATGAAATGTCAGGTACATCTACAAAGCTTTGTGCACCCAGTCCGTTAGGGTAGATTGTTTCTACACTTGGGGTAAATACAATATCAGTGCCTAGTTCAGCAAGGCCTTGTTTGTCTTCGTTTAGCGTACGAGGATAGTTATCTAAATCTTCGTTAGCACCAAATTGCATTGGGTTTACAAAAATACTTACAACGACTTTGTCGGCCAAGTTTTTTGCTTTTTCTACTAGCGAAAAATGCCCACGGTGCAAGTTGCCCATTGTTGGCACAAGCGCCACGCTAAGACCTGCTTGGCGCCATGCTTTAATTTGACTACGTAACGATCTGATTTCAGTTATTGATTGCATTATTTAAACTCATGTTCAGCGCTTGGAAATGCGCCACTTTTAACATCTGTACAATACTTTTGAACGGCTGCAGGCATATTGCCTGTTTCGAGCAAAAAGTTTTTAGAAAATTTAGGAATGTAACCTGCCGAAATACCAACCAGGTCATGCATTACCAGTATTTGGCCGTCAGTTAAGCTGCCTGCACCAATACCAATAGTTGGGATACTTAAAGCGTCTGTAATGCGTTTTGCCAGGGCACTTGGAATACACTCAAGTACTAATAATTGCGCGCCAGCAGCTTCAAGTGCTTTCGCATCATCAATCATTTTTTGTGCTTTATCTTCTTCGCGACCTTGTATTTTAAAGCCACCAAATACATGAACTGACTGTGGTGTAAGGCCTAAATGCCCGCAAACTGGGATACCTTGTTGAGTGAGTGCTTTAATGCTCTCGTAAAGCCACTCTCCGCCTTCAAGTTTAATCATGTTTGCGCCAGCGCGCATAAGCTCAGCTGCATTTTTACAGGTATCACTAACGCTTGAGTAGGTCATAAAAGGTAAGTCAGCAATTACAAATAATTCGCGGCTACCAGCGCGTACACAGCGGGTATGATATGCAATATCTTGATTTGTTACGCCAAGGGTGTCATCGCCGCCTTGTAGTACCATGCCCAATGAGTCGCCCACTAAAATAACTTCAACGCCGTTATCATGAAATAACTTTGCAAAACTAGCGTCGTAGGCTGTTAATGCAGTAATTTTGTTATTTTCTGCTTTCATTTTATTTAAAGTAGAAACGGTTATTTTAGACATAATATCCTCGCAGGCAAAAGCCTAGGTTAATTACAGAGGTAATTGTTGTAAGTCGTTGAGCGGTAAGTTATTTGCAATGGTTTTTAATGCAATGCCGCTAGGTAAAATAAGTTCAGGTGCAAGCTCTAATAGTGGGTAAACCACAAACTCGCGATCACTCAAACCATAATGAGGCACGGTTAAGCGCGCCGTATTTATAATTTGATCATCAAATAATAGGGTATCGATATCAAGTGTGCGTGGACCCCAACGCTCAGCTTTTCTTACTCGACCATGCTCAAGCTCAATGCTTTGTGTTAAATCAAGTAATTGCTCTGGATCAAGGGTCGTTTTAATACAGGCTACGGCATTGATATAGTCTGGTTGATCTTGTGGGCCCATAGGCTTACTTGCATAGTAATGCGATACGTTTACAAATTCACAATTAGGCAGCTTTTTAAGCGCAATTATCGCGTTATCAAGCTGCTCTTTTGGTGAGTTTAGGTTGGCACCTAAACCCAAATAAACACAATGCATGTTATTACTCAGTTGGCTTTTTAGTAGGGCGACGGCGCTTTCGCGGCTTAGGGCCACCTTGATGCCCTAAGCTTTTAACCATCTCTTTTTGGCCGTTTATATCTTTACTTAAGTATTGTGTCCACCACTGAGCAAGCTCTGTATGCTGTGTTTCGCCTGCATCTACGCGTAATAATAAAAAGTCGTAAGCGGCTTTAAAGCGAGGCTGTTGCGTTAGCCTGTATGCACGTTGGCCAGCACGTTTATCTAAGCGGTGCTGAATATGCCAAATATCGCGAGCACCTAAAGTAAAGCGCTTAGGAACAGCTATATGCTGTGAATTATCGCTTAGTACTTTATTCATTGCTTGTGCGAAAGCATCGTATTCAGATAATTGCTCTTGGCTTTGAATTTTTTTAGTGCGCTCAAGCAGTGGGAACCAAAGTAGGGCAGCAAAAATAAACGCCGGTGTTACTTTTTTATCGGCATTAATACGCTTGTCGGTATTTTGAAACATTTGCTGAATAAGCGTGTGCTCTAAGCCACTTGGGTTTTTATCTAAAATTTTATCAAGTTCAGGAAAAAGTGAGCGGAATAAGCCGTATTTACGCAGCATTAAAAAGTTAACTTCGGCCTTGCCGTTTAAAAATAGCTTAAGAATTTCTTCAAATAAACGTGCTGGCGGAATGTTGTCAAGCAAGCTTGCAAGCTCGCTAATTGGCTTTTCACTTTTAGGCGCAATGCTCATATCAAGCTTAGTGGCAAAACGTACTGCACGTAACATACGAACAGGGTCTTCGCGGTAACGCGTTTCAGGGTCGCCAATAAGCTCGATTTGTTTAGCTTTAATTGCCGCTAAACCGTTGGCGTAATCGTGAATACTAAAATCTTTAATTGAGTAATAAAGTGCGTTGATTGAAAAGTCGCGGCGCTCTGCATCTTCTTCAATACTGCCAAATACGTTATCACGTAGTAGTTGGCCCTCATTGCTTGATTGGCTTATTTGATTTTTGTCTTCTTGCGCTTCGTGGTGGCCACGCATTGTTGCCACTTCGATAATTTCACGGCCAAATACAATGTGTGCTAGACGAAAGCGACGACCTATCAGGCGACAGTTTCTAAATAGTTTTTTTACCTGATCTGGAGTTGCATTAGTAACTACGTCAAAATCTTTTGGCTGTTGGCCTAACAATATATCGCGAATACAACCACCAACAAGGTAGGCATCGTAGCCACCGTCTTTTAAGCGGTATAATACTTTGATTGCATTTGGGCTAAATTGTTTGCGAGAAATACCATGCTCACCACGAGTGACAACAATAGGTTCACTGCTTACAGAAGCGCTTTCGGCACTGGTATTCGGGCCGATTATTTGTCGGCAAAATTGAAAAAGCTTGGAAATAATAGTCTGTCTCCTAGAAGGTGTGATTGACTCTGCATCGCAATCAAAAGTTACAGCAAATAGGGCGGTTATAACCCAGTACAAGCTGTTTGACGTAATTAGCATATATTTAGGCGGCTATCATATACCAGCAGGGTTTAAAAATTAAGTTGATGTGTTGAAATTAAGCCGTTTTTAGCTATTTTATTTACTTAAATGTGTAAATTGGACTTTCTGGCTATGTGGATGTTGAGAAATTTGTATTTCGGATACTTGGGGGACCTGTTTTAAGCTAAAGTTTTTAATTCCCCAATCGATTAATTGTTCTATATTTAAGTCGCTTAAATCAGCTATAACAGGTAGCCCTAAAAATTCAAAAGCGCTAATTAAAGCAGGCTTTGGATTTTGCTTACAAATGGCGGGGGCATAATTTTGTTTAGATAGTTTAAAACCGGGTTTGGCAACCGCTAAAGGTAAATGAGCAAATTCAGGTACAGGGCTGTCGAGTTGTTTAAACAAACTAATTTGCCGAGCTGTTGGTTCAATTAAATCTGCGCCTCTTACAATTCGATTTATGCTTTGATCGATATCATCGACGACCACAACAAGTTGATATGCAAATAAACCGTCACTGCGTTTAATTAAGTAATCTTCGTGGGATAATGCACTATTTACCGATATATCACCTTGAATTAAATCACTAAATTGAGTCGTTGGATGTTGCTGAACTAAACGAAGCGCGCCGGATTGAGTATGATGATTAAGTGCTTTGCAATGCCCCTGATAAATACCGCCAATGGCTTTTATCTGCTTGCGAGTACAGGTGCAACCATAAACAAGGTTTTGCTCTAAAAGTGAGTGGGTAATATCTTGATATAAAGACAGGCGCTGTGTTTGGTATACAACAGGTTCATCCCAATAAAGGGCGTAGGCTTGTAAGGTATTTAGAATATCGGAGTCGGCGTTTTTAACCACGCGCGTAGTGTCAATGTCTTCAATACGAACTAACCATTTTCCTTGATTAGCTTTTGCATCTAAATAGCTACCCACAGCCGCTACAAGTGAGCCAAAATGTAATGGCCCAGAAGGAGACGGCGCAAAACGACCGCGATATTTACGCATAGGCGCAGTAACGGCTGTAGGAGACATAACTAACTAATAAGTTTTAATTAGCCGCGTCCAGATTGCTTTTCTTTGATTTCTGCAAGTGTTTTACAGTCTACGCATAAATCGGCAGTAGGACGTGCTTCTAAGCGACGTATGCCAATTTCGATGCCACAAGACTCACAAAAGCCAAAATCATCTTCTTTAATCAAATTAATTGTTTTTTCAATTTTTTTGATTAATTTACGTTCGCGGTCACGAGTACGAAGTTCTAAAGAGAATTCTTCTTCTTGTGCAGCGCGGTCAACTGGGTCAGGAAAGTTAGCAGCTTCGTCTTGCATGTGCGATTTAGTACGATCAACTTCGTTACGTAAATCGTTACGCCAAGTCTCTAAAATTGCTCTAAAATGAGCACGTTGTGCATCATTCATGTACTCTTCGCCTGGTTTTTCTTGGTATGGTTCTAAACCGGCTTGAGCCAATAAACCATGTTTCTTTTGGTCTGGCATAACTCTCTCCTAAATCCTTAATTTAATGCCTCAGCATTAGCCGGCGGTATAAATAACAGAATCTTATACCCTAGGCAAATTTATTTTTAATTAATCGAATTAGCTTCAACCATGCTTACTGAGTAAAAAAGTGTATTAATAGTTTATTTACACTTTTAATTAATTCACATATTCGCTTTCTAAAACTTGCCTTGTTATATGGGCAAAAGCTTTAAAAACAAGTTAATTTTAATAATTCACTTTTTACCACTTTCTATAATTGGAGTACTTTGTAAATTACGCTTAGTTCAATCCGTTGGTTTATTACACTATTCTATAAATGCTATTCTTTTATGAAGTAAGACTCCATTAGCTGAAATTTTGGCTTTGTATGCTAATACTTCAACACCGGCTATTATTGCTTGGTTTAATAACGTGGCGTATTTTTTATCAATATGCGCAGCTGCACTTACGGTATTTATTCCCTCATGCAAAACAGCGAACAGTAATACTGCTCGGTGGCCTTGTTCGATCATTTCTATTAGTTCGCGGATATGTTTTTGTCCACGCAGTGTTTGCGCATCAGGAAAGTAGCCTTGCCCGCTTTGTGGTGTATCTTCGCTTAATAATGTGACTGATTTAACTTCTACATAACAATTGGGCTTATTTTCGTCTGTGAGTAAAAAGTCGATACGACTGTTTTCGCTGCCGTACTTAACTTCGCTTTGCAATTGACTGTAGTCGAGTAGCTCGCTTATCACATTATTGTTTATTGCTTCTTCAACTACTTTATTAGCCACCGCTGTATTTACACAAATAAGCTGCGATAAGTTATTTTGCGTAAGTTCTAATGAATGCGGGTATTTTCGTTTTGCGTTATCGCTTGTTGAATAAAAAGCAGTAAAGCCTGGCTCAGCGCATCCCGTCATTTTACCTGTATTTGCACAGTGGGCGGTAAATTCGCTGCCATCACTTAATTGTAAATCAGCTAAAAAGCGTTTGTAGCGCTTTAATAATATGGCTGGTTGCAGCGCTGGCGTGTACTTCATAATAACTTCCAAAGCGTAAACACTGCTCAGCAGTGCGATTTATGTTATTTATCTCAAGCTGTTGGGAACTTAAGCGCTCTATAGTAAACTCGGTGGCACATTTAAGTGCAAGGGAATTCTAACATGAGTGAAAAATTTGTTGTTCAACTAAGCGAACAAGCAGCAGCGAGTCATTGGGGCGATAATGCGTCATTGTCTTTTAACGAGCGCGGTGCAACTGTTCATTTATCTGAGCAAGACACATTAAAAAATGTTCAAAAAGCAGGCCGTACTATTGCAAGCCAAGGCGTTAAAAATGTTGAATTAGCAGGTGATACTTGGTGTACAGAAAGCCAGTGGGCTTTTTACCAAGGCTTCGTAACACCAAAATCATTAAACGGTGTTGAGTTTGTTGATAACGCACAATCAGATATTAAAGAACTTGCTCACTTAAAAACGTCAGCAATTTGGGCACGTGAAATGGTTAACGGTACTGCCGATGACATATACCCAGAAAGCCTAGCTGAAAAAGCAGCCGAGTTTATTCAATCATTAGCGCCTGAACATGTAAGTTACCAAATTATTAAAGGTGATGCGTTACTAGAACAACAGTGGATTGGTATTCATGCAGTTGGTCGCGGTAGTGTTCGCCCACCAGTATTGCTTGAGCTTGATTACAACCCAACAGGCGACGAAAATGCACCAGTAAGTGCTGCGCTTGTAGGTAAAGGTATTACGTTTGACTCAGGTGGTTACTCAATTAAATCAAGCGAAGGTATGCTTGGTATGAAGTGCGACATGGGCGGCGCTGCAACAGTAACAGCAGGTTTAGCATTGGCTATTAACCGTGGTATTGAAAAACGTATTAAGCTGTTTTTATGTTGTGCTGAAAACTTAATTTCAGGTCATGCATACAAATTAGGTGACATTCTTACTTATAAAAATGGCACAACAGTTGAAATTGTAAACACGGATGCTGAAGGTCGCTTAGTACTTGCTGATGGCTTAATGGCAGCAGGAGAGACTGGCGCTCCACTTATCATTGATGCAGCAACGCTAACTGGAGCAGCGCTTGTTGCTGTTGGCCAAGAGTACAATGCATTATTTGCACTTGATAAAGAACTTGCACGTGAAGTTGAAAGTTTTGCATCTCAAGAAATGGAAGCTGCTTGGCCACTTCCTCTTGAAAAATGGCATCAACAAAACTGCCCATCTCCTTATGCTGATACGGCAAATAGCCGTGCACAAAAGGGTGGCGGTTACGGCGGTGCATCGAATGCTGCAGGCTTTTTATCACGCTTTGTACCAAACGATGGCAAAGGCTGGGTGCACATAGATTTAGCTGCTGCTTTTAACATGGGCAGTACAAGCCAATGGGCAGCGGGCGCAACAACTCAAGGTATGCGTACGGTTGCTCGTACCCTACAAGAAAAAGCATAATATTTACTAAATTATGCTTTTTACACTAAAAATAGGCACCTTTGGGTGCCTATTTTTTAATTTACAGGCAAGCAATTTTATTTCATTTGCGGTAAAATCCGTCGCCAATACCTGTTTGAGTTTAATTTTTGCTTAACTCTAAGCTGCGCTCAAATCTTATATCCACCACTGGGGTTTCTAATTATGTCAGATAAGTGCTACATCACAGCTCAACAGCTGCTTGAAGATTCGTTCCGCGTAGCGGCACAAGTATACCAAGATGGCTTTCGTCCTGATTTTATTATTGGTATTTGGCGAGGTGGTGCACCGATCGGTATTGCTGTTCAAGAATATTACGATTATAAAGGCATTGAGACTGACCACATTGCAGTACGTACATCGTCTTATTACGGTATTGGTAAACAATCTAAAGAAATTAAAGTCCACGGTTTGCATTACATTGTTGAGAACGCAAATGCAGGCGACTCATTATTAATTGTTGATGATGTATTTGACTCTGGTCGTAGTATTGTTGCATTAAAAGAAAAGCTTTCAGAGCTTATGCGCTTAAACTTGCCACGTGATATTCGTATTGCATGTCCGTACTACAAGCCAAAAAACTCAAAAGTAGACACTGTTCCAGATTATTATATTCATGAGTCTGAAGAGTGGTTAGTGTTCCCGCATGAACTATCGGGTTTAACACCGGATGAAATTATTGCAGGTAAATCTGATCTTGTGAAAATTCATGACATTTTGCTAGAGAAGTAATCAGTAATTTGTATAAATAAAAAAAGGCCGTTAAGGCCTTTTTTTATGGGTAAATTTTAAATAACTTAAAGTTGAGCAAAGCTATCTACGTATTCACTTAGCTTTGGTATATCGACTGCTTGTAAGCCATCGTTACTTCTAAGTACCAAGCCTTTTTCGACAAGTTCTGTAACAACACGTCTGTAAGCTCGCTCAGTGGTAGCAAAGCGTTCGGCTTCAGCATTTACAGTTGGATAGGCTCTAAGTAGCGTAGGGTTGTTGTTCTCGGCCCTTAGTAAGCAATCTTTGGCTATGTTGTAGCTCAATGGTAGTAGTAGTTTATCTAAATTGATTTTTTGGTTTTCCTGAAATTTAGCCGCAATAGTTTGTGCGGTGTATAAACTCAGTTCTGGTTTTTCAAGCAGCAGAGCACGCCAATGTCTTAATTCAATAAGATTATAAGTTACATCGCTAAAGCACGTTACCGTATAAATACACGGATTATTATTTAGCGCTTCTATTTCACCAATAAGGGTGTTGTTACAATCCAATTGTCCTAACAGCAGGCGTCGTCCATTACCTACGTCGTAACTAAACGACACAGTGCCACTGCGTACAAGCACAAGCTTGCTTAAAGGCTGATCTTGATGGATCAGAACTTCTTTTTTTGATTGTTGATAGCTACTACCGGCAAAGGTTAAAAGCTGATCAACAAGGTAACTAGAAAAATGGTATTGAAACATCAATGTGCTCTTCGGACATTTGTCCTATTTATTACATCTTAATGACGTTAGCATTAAGACACTAAGAATTTACGCTAACTTGCTACTAATATTATTAGCTTTGCTAATAGTATTATTTTACCTTCATTTCCCGTGTAATGATTTAAGAATTTGCTGGTATTTTCCGGCAAACTTTTTCAGGTTTTTAAGCAAGTTAGCTTTTTTATTTTGTTGTAACTTTGCAATACTTATAAGTGCCATAAGTTAGCAGTACATGTAATGCTAACCTAAAGGCTAGGAGAGAACAATTGAGTTGGGAATATTTAGGCTATATTGCATCAGCTTTATTGGTTGCATCGTTAACAATGACAGATGTAGTAAAACTGCGTTGGTATAACATGTTTGGTTGTATTGTATTTACTGCATACGGTGTTGCCATTGGCGCAGTACCTGTTATTTTTACCAACGGCTTATTGTCGCTTGTAAATTTATACCACATTATAAAAATATATCGCCAACCTAAAGTTGAAGACGCTAAAAGCTAAAATAAGTTATCTGCACAAATAAGTTAATGATTTCAATTAAAATCAAAACTTCAGTTTTTGTGCATTCCGGCTTGAAGTGAATACAGATAATCTCATATCACTCTACATAACTTTCCTTTGAACCTTGCTGTAAGCTCTTACTTGAAAGATGATTACCTTAGGTTTTAATACGCCGAACGTTAGCTAAATTCTGTTCGCGGATAACAAATATATAAATAAGTGCTTCTAAAAATTCCATTAAAAAATCCGATAGCAGTAAACTGCTATCGGATTTTTGTCTGTTATACCAACCTGCTTATATATGAATCTATTAAATGCTTCAAAGCGCTTAAATATTTATGTAGGTTGTGGTATTTACGCTTTTTCTAAATCTTCAACGTCACCTAAGCCAGCGGTTAGTTCTTCAAGTAATTGCTTTATTTCCTCAGAAGCTAAAATAAAGTCAGCATCAAGTTTTAAAGCCATATCTTCTTTAGGAATATCTGCGTTCTCTTCTTTTAGAGTTTCAGAGTAACTTAAACGCTTGATAGAGCCATCGTTTTGCAGCATAAACTTAAGGCGTTCTTGCCAATCAAGTGCCAGTTTAGTTACGCGTTTACCACTTTCTAAGTGCGATTTAACCTCATCACATGCCAGATCATGGCCTTTTAGTTTTACTTGTGCACCGCTGTCGTCAGCTTCTTCAAGCTCAGCGTCAGAGCCAATAGCAAAGCCTTCTGGTGTACTAAAGTTAGTTAACCAATCAGTTAAGAATACATCTAGGTCGTAGTTAGCAAACGCAGGTACAACTGGGAGCGTTCCTAACGATTTACGAAGTAGTGCGAGTAGCTCTTCAGCTTTATTAAAGCTGCCACTATTTACAACCACCCAGCCATTTTCTTGGTCAATAAAGGCAAATTGTAAGCTCGACTTTTTAAATGCCTGGGGTAGAAGAGTATGAAGAATGTTTTCTTTTAATTCGTCTTTTTCTTTCTTTTTAACAGGGCGGTTTTCTTCGGCTTCTATCTGATCAATTTTCTCAGCAACTAGTTCGTTGATAACAGAAGCTGGGAGTACTTTTTCTTCACGTTTTGCGCAAACTAAAATACTTTTTTGAGAAAAATGCGATAGTGTTTCGCCATGCTTTCCAAACGCTTTCGTCCAACCAAATGTTGCAAGCTCTTGACCAGTACATGGGCGAAATAAATCTTGCTCTAATGCTTTATCAAAATCTTCTTGGGTGTATGAAACGTCTTGCTTAAAGCGGTAACAAATAAGGTTACTAAACCACATAGGGGAATTGATCCATTTGAAAAATTTGTCCAATCATAGCAATAAAAACAGCATCTCGAAATGACTGATTTGTTACTAGGGCGTGTTGAACTTTATGGATTGAAATTTGTTCAATCCAAGGAAGATTAAATCGCGGCGCTAGGTTTGTAACCTAGTGGGCTCGGTAACTGCTCCTGCGTTATTCTACTGGCTTACATCCATGTAAGAATAAGTAAAAACCGAGCAAAGCTTCCGCGTCCTGCTCACGCCCCTTACCTACATCCATGTAGGCAACAAAGAGTTAATCGTCCCTAGATCGAGCTCAAAGGGCAGCGCATGTTTGGTATTTATGCTGCGTTATCGCCTACTTATGGGGAATAACCACACTACATAGGCTCTGCCTTGCCTAAAAACCAAACATATTGCTGCAAATTCAACCACCAAAGAACAACACGCCCTAATAATTTAATGCCTATACTTTTTTATTCATATTTATCAAAAATAGGCATTGGCTTAGCCATGTTCTTTGGAAATTGAATATAGTAACGCAGACCTTTACCAGGTTCACTCGTTGCATCAATAGATCCACTAAGAGTTTGTTTAACTAAGTTAAACATTATATGGGTACCTAATCCGCTTCCGCCCTCATCGCGTTTAGTCGTAAAGAATGGGTCAAACAATTTTTTCAATTGCTCACTGGTAACTCCGTTACCGTCATCTTTGTAATCAATCGTTAAGTTAGTGTCATCTGCGCTTATTTTGATATCCATCACACCGTTGCTTTTACCTTCAAAGCCATGAATGAGTGAATTCATAATTAAGTTAGTAAAAATTTGGCTGATGGCGCCTGCCGGTAAATTTAAAACTAAATCATCAGGGCATTCTAATTTTACTGTATGGGATGTCTTTTTTAGTTTTGGATGCAGTGAGCGTATTACTTCGTTAGTGTAATCTTTAAAGTTAATAGTTCTTACAGCTTCACTGGCCTGATCGACCGCTATTTGCTTAAAGCTAGCAATAAGCTCTGAGGCTCTATCTAAGTTAGTGGTTAACAAGCTTGTACTTTGTTTTGCTTCGTTAATAAATTCTTCTAGTGCTTTTGGTGAAAGTGTTTTTTCACTATAAGCACTTTCGAGTTTATTTAAGCGTTCTTGCAAAAACGATATTGCCGTTACACCTATCCCAATAGGGGTGTTAATATCATGCGTAATACCCGCCACAAGCCCGCCTAGTGCGGCCATCTTCTCTGTGCCCAATAAACGTTCCTGTGCAAGGCTTAATTCCTCTATATAACGCTGAGATTCAGTTTGTTTTGTAATTAGCTCTTGCTCTGTGCTGCGGCGTAAGTCTATTTCTTCAGTGAGCACAATTTTTTGCTTCTCAAGTTCGTATTTTTGCTGTTGTAATTCCATCATTGCTTGGCTTAAGTTTGATGTTTTACGGGCTACGTCTTGCTCAAGTTGTATGTTGTGATGATCGAGCTTTTCGTTACTAATAATAAGTTCTTTTTGGGTGTGCTCAAGCTCTTTTCTGTACTGAACCACTTTATCTATTAGTTTGTTAAACGACTGCTCCATTACTTTTAGTTCGTTATGCTCCTCTGTTTCTATTTCTATGTGTTGTCCTTCTAGCTCATCTAATTCTAGGTTTTCTAGTTGCTCAGTAAGCTCAGCTAAGGGATCTGTAAGAAGCTTTCTAAATGCCATTAAAAATAAAATGATTAAAAAGGTAGTTTTAATCATCGCATTACCAATCAAAAAGTAGATTGATACCATAATTCGGCTTAAAACAACTTCTCGGCTAGAGAACAAGGTAACGTCGCCCACTTGGGTAGCACGGCCAGAAAATTCAAAAATAAGTGGAAAGGTGTAACCAAACAGACCGGATTTCGCGTCTTCTAAAATAGCTTCTTCTTGTACTAACTGTTGGTTATATAGCTTATGTATGTCGAGCGAGCGCCCTAACTGTGAAATAATTTCGCCGCTGTCGTCTCGAACAATAATCCCTTCAATCATGGGAATGGCGAGTAAACCTTCTGCTGTTGTAATTGTTTGCTTGGTATTAAGCTCCCAAATTGCACGTGTTAAGCTACGACTAAAGGTTTTTTGTAATGTACTTAATTCATCACGTATATAGTCTTTAGTATTGAGATATTCAGCAAGCACCTGTCCGCAAGTCACTACGAAGGTAAGCAAAAAATAAACGGATAAAACGCTTGTTAGCAGCTTCTTAGAAAGGCTTTTTTGTAACATGAGTGACTTGTTCATCCTTTGTTATTTTTGTAACGTTACTATTGTAATTTAAAAGTTAGTCAATAAACCTCTAAAAATAAATAAAAAAGTTAAAATTTAATAAGATAAATCGAATTAAGTCGGTATGTAGTATTAATGTAATTAAACTCAGCTATGAATTAGTAAATTTGTTAGACGTTAAGTTTTGTAAGTTTGATTAGAATTTAGTTTCGTTAATCATATTTAAATGAGTTAATTCTATATTTATCATTGCATTGAATTATTAATGCGCTAAGTATTTAGATGCGTGTTAAAGTGTCCTGAGTGCAAAGAAAGATGGTCTTTTAATAACTTTGATGGTTGTGTAGTAGTAAACATGATGAAATTTTCGATATTAGTCTGTGATGATTCTGCTGTTGCTCGTAAACAAGTCGTGCGGTGTTTAAATGAGTGTATAGACGCAGATATACAACAAGCTATAAATGGAGCAAACGCCCTCGATCTTTTAAGAGCACAAAACTTTGATTTACTGTGCCTAGACCTCACCATGCCAGAGGTTGATGGTATACAAGTACTTGAAACTATAAAAACAGAAAAAATAGAGTGCTTTGTGTTGGTTATTTCTGCTGATATACAGGAGAAAATGAAGCAACGAGTCGCCCAACTTGGCGCAATTGATTTTATTGATAAACCTATTAATAAATCAAGCTTGAATGAAATATTGCATAAATTTGGCATTCATTAGGTTTTTTCATGTTAAAAAAGGCTGTTTTATCTTTTAATTTAGGGTTGACAGCATAGCCTTTGTTAAGGCAGTCTTAACATATGAAAACAATTAATCGCGTACTGACCATTATTATTACAACCATCATTCTTACTGGATAGTGGCATAGGTCGGTGCAACAAATTTAAAGGCCTGTGTTCACTTAGAACACAGGCCTTTTTTCGTTTTATGGGATGAGGAACATAAACAATGCGAGTTTTAAAATTTGGTGGGTCTTCACTTGCCGATTATGCATGCTTACAACAGGTAGCTCAGTTAGTTAAAGCACAGTTAAAAGATGAAATGTTATTGGTGCTTTCTGCTCCAGGTGGAATGACCGATTCGCTAGTTGCACTTGCAAGTGCTGCAGAGCAAGGCTTAGATTTTTCGCAGCAATGGCAAGCATTAGCGAGTCGTTGTGAGGGCTTAAAAGCTGACGTTGAAAAAAGTGGCGTAGTAGTTACAAGCTGGCCAGACCTAAGGGAACTTAAAAATAAATTAGATGGCGTGTCGCTTATACAGTGTTGCCCTGATCAAGTTCGCGCATTTGTAATTAGCTTTGGAGAGCGCGTTAGCGTTTCTTTAATGCAGGCTTTATTGAGCTCACAAGATGCAAGGTACTTAGAAGCAACAAGCTGTATTGCTTCAACAGGTGGCTACATTGATGCAGAAGCTGATTTAGTGGCAAGTAAAGCTCGCTTTCAAGCTGTGCTTAAAGAAAGCCCTGCAACTATTTATATTATGCCTGGTTTTACGGCGAGTAATGATAAAGGTGAGCTTACAACGCTTGGCCGTAATGGCTCAGATTACTCAGCAGCTATTGCTGCGGCATGTTTAGAAGCTGAGATTTGCCAAATTTGGACTGACGTTGATGGCGTATATAGCGCTGATCCTCGCTATATTAAAAAAGCCACTAAAGTAGATTTTTTATCTTATAAAGAAGCGATGGAGCTTTCTTACTTTGGTGCAAAAGTACTTCACCCAAAAACAATTTTACCGTGTGCTAAAGCAGGCGTGCCATGTGAAATTAAAAATACGCATAACCCAGACGCACAAGGCTCATTAATTGGTAACGATTATTCATCTGATGAGCCCGTAAAAGCGCTTTCTAGCTTACAAGACCTTGCAATGTTAACTGTTTCAGGCCCAGGCATGAAAGGTAAAGTAGGCATGGCGTCTAAGGTATTTAACGCGCTTGCTCACGATAACGTATCAATTGTATTGATCACGCAATCATCATGTGAATTTAGTATTAGTTTTTGTGTGCACGAAACAGACCTAGCACTTGCACTCGATGCGCTACAAACTGCATTTGAGCTTGAATTACAAGCAGGGCTTATTGAGCCTGTACAAGTACAACGTAATTTAGCCATTGTTACTTTAGTGGGCGACAACATGCGCGCACACCGAGGCTTAGCGGCTAAGTTTTTTGCATCGCTTGCACAAGCGCAAGTAAATATTGTGGCAATTGCACAGGATTCTACAGAAAGTGCTATTTCTGCGGTAATTGATGGTGAGTTATGTAATGACGCTGTAAAAATATGCCATGAAAACTTTTTCACGCATGTGCCGTCAATTGATGTGTTTTTACTAGGTTGTGGCTTAGTAGGGCAAGAGCTTATTAATCAGCTTGAACGTCAGCAAGCTTGGCTTGAAAAGCGTAATATTAAACTTAACTTGTATGGTGTTGCTAACTCTCGTCAATTACACCTTGATAACGAAGGCATCGCTTTTAGTGATTGGCAGCAAAAATTGGCCTCATCTGAGCAAGCATTTGATTTAAAATTAGTAGAGCAATTTGTTAAGCAAAACCACTTAGTGAATCCGGTATTAGTAGATTGTACATCTTCAGATGCACTTGCTGCGCAGTATGTAGACTTTTTAAATGCAGGTTTTCATGTGGTTGCAGCTAATAAAAAAGCGACAACAAGCTCATACACGTATTACCAAGATTTAATAGCTGCTACGCAAAAGAATAATCGTAAATTTTTATACGAAACTAACGTTGGTGCAGGTTTACCAGTAATCGATAACTTGCAGTCATTATTTGGTGCCGGTGATGAGTTACTAGAGTTTAGCGGTATTTTATCAGGCTCACTTTCGTATATGTTTGGTGCACTTCAAGATGGTTTATCACTTTCTGAGGCAACTATTAAAGCTAAAGAAAGCGGTTTTACTGAGCCAGATCCTCGTGATGATTTATCGGGTACCGATGTAGCACGTAAGTTACTGATCATTGCTCGCGAAGCCGGTATGAAGTTGGAGCTAAGCGATATTGAAGTTGAGTCAGTATTACCACAAGGTTTTGCACAAGGTGATAGCGTTGATGAGTTTATGGCAAAACTACCAAGCCTAGATGCTGATTTTAATGACCGCATTCAAAGTGCTGCGAGCGAAGGAAAGGTACTTCGTTATGTAGGTACAATTAAAGAAGGTCACTGTAAAGTAGGTATTGAGGCTGTTGATGAAAAGCATGCGCTTAATGTAATTCGCGATGGCGAAAACGCGCTTGCTATTTTAAGCCAATACTACCAGCCACGTCCGTTTGTAATTCGTGGTTATGGTGCCGGCTCTGAAGTAACAGCAGCGGGTGTATTTGCTGATATTTTAAAAACACTATCGCGCTAGGAGCTCGTTATGATTGAAGTATATGCTCCGGCGTCTATTGGTAATTTTGCAGTGGGTTTTGATGCACTTGGCGCAGCGCTTGCGCCAATTGATGGTAGTTTATTAGGCGATGTAGCTGTTGTAAGTGCAGCACCAAGTGACGAATTTATTTGTACTGGCGACTACGCTCACAAGTTACCAAGTGATGCGAATGAAAACTTAGCGTACCAGTGTTTAGTACATTTTAGAGCGCATGTTGCGCCTGATATGCCAAGCGTAAAGCTCGAGCTTAAAAAGAATTTACCAATTGGATCTGGACTTGGTTCTAGTGCATGCTCGGTCGTGGCTACCTTTGCTGCCCTTGATAAGTTTGCGCAAACTAACTTAAGTCAGGTTGAGCTTATTGAGCTTATGGCTGACTTTGAAGCTGTAGTGAGCGGTGGTCGTCATTACGACAACATCACGCCATGCTATTTAGGTGGTTTGCAATTAACAGGTGATTTAATCCCTGATAAATCGATTGCACTGCCTGTTGATGAAAATTGGTACTACGTTGCTGCGTTCCCTGGTTTTTCACTCAACACTGCTAAAGCGCGCTCGGTTTTACCAAAAGAGTTGAGCATGCATGCAAGTGTTGAGTTTGCACAGCGTTTATCGGCATTTAGTAGCTTACTGTTGACTAATCGTTTTGACGATGCACTGAGCATAATGAAAGATGAAATAGCAGAACCTTACCGCGCACCGCTTATTAAAGGTTTTAGTGAAGCCAAAGCAAGCTTACCAGCGTTGGGCGCTGAAATAGTGAGTATTTCGGGCGCAGGACCTACCTTGTTTAGTGTATGTAAAACACTTGAAGCTGCAAAGCAATGCGCGCAGTGGTTAGAGGCAAATTACATTAACGAGCAAGGCTTTTGCCACATTTGTAAATTAGATAACGACGGCACGCGTCAATTAACAGTTTTATAGGATAGGTAGTCATGCAATTACATAATTTAAAAGATAGCTCACAAAAAGTGTCGTTCGTTGAAGCCGTAAAAACAGGTTTGGGTCGTAATCAAGGTGTGTTCTTCCCTGAATCCCTTGCCCCACTGTCCGATGTTGATGCTTTGCTTGATATGGACTTTGTTACACGCAGTGGCAAAATATTATCTCACCTAATTGGTGATGAGCTGCCTAGCGACACTGTGGCACAAATGGTTAAAAATGCATTTAACTTTCCAGTTAAGCTGGTGGAAGTTGAAGAGAATACATACTGCTTAGAGTTGTTTCATGGTCCTACGCTTGCGTTTAAAGACTTTGGTGGTCGCTTTATGGCTGAGTGTTTAGCGCAATTTAATAAAGATGAAAAAGTAACTATTTTAACCGCAACATCGGGCGATACTGGTGCAGCCGTTGCACATGCTTTTTATAACAAGCCGAATATCGATGTTGTCATCTTATATCCTAAAGGCAAAATTTCACTTGCTCAGCAAAAGCTATTTACTACGTTAGGTAACAATATTCATTGTTACGCAGTTGATGGCAGTTTTGATGATTGCCAAGAGTTGGTTAAAAATGCCTTTTTAGATGAAGAAGTTAAATCAACACTTGGGCTTAATTCTGCTAATTCAATTAATATTAGCCGTTTAGTTGCTCAGGTTTGTTATTACTTTGAGGCCATTGCACAACTACCAAAAGAAAAACGCGCAACAGCGCATATATCAGTGCCAAGTGGCAACTTTGGTAATGTATGTGCTGCAATGATTGGTGCGGTTATTGGCTTACCTGTAGGTAAATTAAGTGCAACAACCAACCAAAATGATACTGTGCCGCGCTTTATGCTTGATAAAACCTGGACGCCAAACGCAACACTTGAGTCGCTTTCAAATGCAATGGATGTAAGTAAGCCAAACAACTGGCCGCGTGTGCAAACAATGTTAGATAATAACTGGTTTAGCTACGATAATTTTTATTCAACTAGCGTAAACGAGGAAGACACGCAATCGGTGATGAAAAAAATTCAACAAACGGGTTATGTTGCAGAGCCTCACACTGCTATTGCGTACCAAGGTCTTGTTGAAAATCGAGCGCCTGGTGCAGCGGGCATCTTTTTAGCCACAGCTCACCCTGCTAAGTTTAAAGAAAGCGTAGAGGGTATTTTAAATATTGAATTAGGTATGCCAAAACGACTTAGCGACGCACTAGCAAAACCATGCCTAGCAAGCGATATAAAGGCCGATTACGACGCATTACGTACAGAAATACTTGCTAAACTTGGCTAAGTTAATTAATTCAAAAAGGCGGTTAAGCCGCCTTTTTTTATAACTTTAGGCTTTTAAATCTAGTGAGTTGCATTTACTAATTAAATGTAGGAAATAGCATTCATTTAAAATCGTTATGGTTTTATAAGAAAATATCATCTTAAAAAGTCTGTGAAATAGTTTCAATCCCTGTTTAAATATCCTCAACTTAAGAGCGTAGGCAAAGAGTCGTTTAAAGCGTACAATAAAGCCTCTAAAAAACACCATACACGTTGCCCTAGGAGACCCCAATGTTAGAACGTAGCATGAATATTTCGGATTTTGATCCAGAGTTATTTGACGCGATAAACAAAGAAACTGCTCGCCAAGAAGAGCACATTGAACTAATCGCTTCAGAAAACTACTGTAGCCCACGCGTACTAGAAGCGCAGGGTTCACAGCTTACAAATAAATACGCAGAAGGTTACCCTGGCAAACGTTATTATGGCGGTTGTGAGCACGTTGATGTTGTTGAGCAATTAGCAATTGACCGTGCTAACGAGTTATTTGGTTCTGACTACGCAAACGTACAACCACATGCTGGTTCGCAAGCTAATGCTGCTGTTTTTCTAGCGCTATTAGAAGCAGGCGACACTGTACTTGGTATGAGCTTAGCTCATGGTGGTCACTTAACTCACGGATCACACGTAAGCTTCTCTGGTAAGCTTTACAATGCAATTCAATACGGACTAGATGAAACAACGGGCGAAATTGATTACGCACAGGTTGAAGCACTAGCACTTGAGCATAAACCAAAAATGATTATTGGTGGTTTCTCAGCGTACTCAGGTATTGTTGATTGGGCTAAATTCCGTGAAATTGCTGACAAAGTAGGTGCTTACCTGTTTGTTGATATGGCTCACGTTGCAGGTTTAATTGCGGCAGGCGTTTACCCAAGCCCAGTTCCTCATGCACATGTTGTAACTACAACTACGCATAAAACACTTGCTGGTCCTCGTGGTGGTTTAATTATCTCTGCATGTGGCGATGAAGCAATCTATAAAAAGCTTAACAGCGCAGTTTTCCCTGGTGGCCAAGGTGGTCCTTTATGTCATGTTATTGCAGCAAAAGCAGTGGCATTTAAAGAAGCGCTTCAACCAGAATTTAAAGTATACCAAACACAAGTTGTTAAAAACGCAAAAGCAATGGTTGCTGTAATGCAAGAGCGCGGCTACAAAATCGTATCTGACAAAACTGAAAACCACTTATTCCTACTCGATTTAATCGATAAAGATATTACTGGTAAAGATGCAGATGCAGCCCTTGGTAACGCTAACATCACAGTTAACAAAAACTCAGTGCCAAACGATCCACGTTCTCCGTTTGTAACATCTGGTTTGCGTATTGGTTCTCCTGCAATCACTCGTCGTGGTTTCAAAGAAGAAGAATCAAAAGAGCTTGCTGGCTGGATTTGTGACGTACTAGATAACATCACTGATGAATCTGTACAGGCGCAAGTTAAAGAAAAAGTTAAAGCAATTTGTGCAAAATTACCTGTATACGCTTAATTGCATAAGCAGCAGTAATTTAGATCACATAGGCTAGGGGCCTGTTTATCTTTCGAGGTTTAATTTGCAGTAGTATGTTTGGTTTTTAGGCAAGGCAGAGTCTATGTAGTGTGGTTACTCCACACAAATAGGCGATAACGCAGCATAAATGCCAAACATGCACTGCCCTCGGGTTCGTCCTAGGGGCGATTTGCTCTTTGTTGCCTACATGGATGTAGGTAAGGGGCGTGAGCAGGACGCGGAAGCTTTGCTCGATTTATACTTAGCCCACTAGGTTACAAACCTCGCGCCGCGATTAAATCGCCCCTAGATAGAACAAATTTAATCCTGAAAGGTCAACAGACCCTATTTTTTTGCTAAGATTAAAGGCCGCTAAATAGCGGCCTTTTTTGTTTTAAAACGGAAGTACCGAGCTATGCATTGTCCATTTTGTACCGCAAAAGATACTAAAGTTATTGACTCACGCCTTGTTGGTGGAGGCCATCAAGTTCGCCGGCGCCGTGAGTGCAACGACTGCCATGAGCGCTTTACTACATTTGAAGGCGCTGAACTGGTTATGCCTCGTGTTATTAAACAAGACGGCAGCCGCGAACCATTTAACGAAGATAAATTATTAAATGGCTTAAATCGCGCACTCGAAAAACGTCCAGTGAGCACAGAGCAAGTAGACGAAGTAGTGAATATAATAAAATCGCAACTACGCGCAACGGGTGAGCGAGAAATTTCAAGTCATTTGGTGGGTGAATGCATTATGGAAGCCCTCAAAAAGCTCGATAAAGTAGCGTATGTAAGATTTGCCTCTGTTTATCGCTCGTTTGAAGATATACGCGAATTTGGCGAAGAAATTGCCCGCTTAGGGGAGTAACAATGCAAAGCCAAGTTCCTTTTACTGAACATGATGAAATGTATATGGCACGCGCCATAGAGCTTGCCAAAAAAGGTCGGTTTACTACCACACCTAACCCTAATGTTGGCTGTGTTTTAGTTAAAAATAATCAAATAATTGGTGAGGGGTTCCATCAATTAGCTGGTCAAGGTCATGCAGAAGTAAATGCACTGGCTGTCGCTGGAAAAAATGCACAAGGTGCAACGGCTTATGTAACGCTTGAACCGTGTAGTCATTATGGCCGTACGCCACCGTGCGCCGAAGGCTTAAAAGCTGCCGGTGTGGTAAAAGTAATTGCTGCTATGGTTGATACAAATCCACAAGTTGCTGGCAAAGGCCTTAAAATACTGAGCGACGCGGGTATTGACGTTGCTTACGGGTTACTCGAATCACAAGCTCGCGCACTTAACGTTGGCTTTTTTAAGCGTATGGAACAAGGCTTACCTTATGTGATTTGCAAAATGGCAGCGAGTATTGATGGTAAAACAGCGCTTAAAAATGGGCAAAGTAAGTGGATCACAAGCCCTGCTGCTCGACAAGACGTACAATTATACCGAGCGAAAAGCTGCGCTATTTTAACCGGTGCCGATACAGTGCTAGTAGACGATGCTAAACTTAATGTGCGACTAAGTGAGCTGCCTTGCACACTGCCTACTGATTTGCCGCTTCGCCAGCCCGTGCGTGTTATAATTGACTCTCAAAACCGTTTAACACCTGACCTTGCTTTATTTGAAATCCAAAGTGATGTAATAATATTTACGACTAAGGTTGATAAATCATTGCAATGGCCGCATTTTGTAAAGCATATTGAAGTCAGTGAAAGTAACGGTAAAGTTGATTTACAAGCCGTTTTAGAAAAACTTGGGCAACTGCAGTTTAATAATGTTTGGCTTGAAGCTGGCGCAACACTTGCTGGTAAAATGACAGAGCTTAATTTAGTTGACGAGTTTGTTTTTTATTTAGCGCCTAAACTAATGGGCCATGATGCAAAAAGTTTAGTTAATTTTCCTGAATTGACGAGTATGCAAAACACCGTTGATTTAACATTTAATGAATGTGCGCGCATTGGTGACGATTTACGTATCACCGCGTCAAAACTCATTAAAATCACTTAATAAAAAGAGTAGTGCTATGTTTACTGGGATAATAGAAGCCACAGGCAAAATTGCTTTATTACAAAAAAAACAAGGCGACTTAGCCATTCGTATCCAAAGTACTGATCTTGATATGACAGACGTAAAGTTAGGTGACAGCATTGCAACTAATGGTGTTTGCTTAACTGTAGTTGATAAACATATTGATGGTTTTAGTGCGGATTTATCTAATGAGACGATTAGTTTGACCGGTTTTGCTCACTATGCTTTAGGACAAACGGTGAATCTTGAAAAAGCCATGCAACCTGTTTCTCGTTTAGGCGGTCATTTAGTGTCTGGCCATGTTGATGGTATCGCAACAATTACAAGTATTACAGCAAACGCCAGAGCAACAGAATATTGGCTTACAACTGACGAAAATTTAATGAAATACATTCCGTACAAAGGTTCGGTATGTATTGATGGTATAAGCCTGACAGTAAACGCTGTAGAGGGTAATAAATTCAAATTAACAATTGTCCCACACACGAGTGAGCAAACCACAATTGCTCATTTTAAAGTAGGTACCCAAGTTAATTTAGAAGTCGATCAAATTGCACGTTATTTAGAGCGCCTTATAAAGGGTGCAGAGCAACCAACGGGCTCTGATATTTCGATGAGCTTACTCGCTAAAGCGGGTTTTATTAAATAACGAAACTGACAACTTACACGAGCAAATTTATGAATTTACACAGCGCGCAAGAAATCATCGACGATATTAAAGCCGGTAAAATGGTTATTTTAATGGATGATGAAGATAGAGAAAACGAAGGCGATTTAATAATAGCTGCTGAGCATATTAGCGCAGAAGCGATTAATTTCATGGCTACCCATGGCCGTGGTTTAATTTGTTTAACCATGACGCAAGAGCGTTGCGAGCAACTTGATTTACCGTTAATGGTTAAAAACAATGGTGCAGCATTTTCGACTAACTTTACAATGTCGATAGAAGCATCAAAAGGTGTTACAACCGGTATTTCAGCAGCAGATAGAGCGCGTACAGTGCAAGCGGCTATAGCTAAAGGCGCAGTCCCAAGTGATATTGTTCAGCCTGGACATATTTTTCCTATTATGGCGCAACCTGGTGGCGTATTAACTCGCGCAGGACACACTGAAGCTGGCTGTGATTTAGCGCGTTTAGCTGGACTTGAAGCATCATCTGTTATTGTTGAAATACTTAATGCTGACGGCACTATGGCACGTCGCCCTGATTTAGAAGTTTTTGCGAAAGAGCACGATATTAAAATTGGCACCATTGCTGATTTAATCGAATACCGCAACTTAAACGAAACAACAATTGAGCAAGTAGCAAAATGTAAGTTACCAACTGTTCATGGTGAATTTGATTTAGTTACTTACAAAGACACAATTGACGGCCAATTACATTACGTATTGCTCAAAGGCGATATAAAAGATCAAGAGCCGACAAATGTACGTGTACATTTACAAAGTACCTTTAACGATATTCTACTTTCAGACAGAAGTGCTGACCGTAGCTGGGGCCTTTCTGAAGCAATGGCTTATATCGCTAAAAATGAAGGTGCTTTAGTTATTTTAGGTAAGCAAGAAAGCACTGAAGAGTTAGAGGCAACTGTGAAAGCATTTGCAGCAGCTGATGCTGGCGAAAGCGTTACGCCACGTAAATTCAAAGGTACATCTCGTACTGTTGGCGTAGGTTCGCAAATACTTGCCGATCTTGGAATTAAACAAATGCGATTAATGAGTCGCCCTAAAAAGTACCATGCACTTTCGGGCTTTCATTTAGAAGTTGTTGATTACGTTGAGCCACAATAAGCATCACGCTTAAACTAGGCTATTATTTTATTTTTATGGTATGATGCGCAGCAATTTTTGCGCAATCGCAACCGCTTGAACTTATTTTTAGGGTTATCAAATGAAAATTATTGAAGGTAATAAGTACGCTCCAGGCAAAAAATTTGCCATTGTCATTTCTCGTTTTAATGACTTTATTGGTAGCAGCCTCCTTGCAGGTGCTGTTGATGAGCTAAAACGCACAGGTGGCGTATCAGATGACGACATTACCGTTATTTATGTGCCAGGCGCGGTAGAATTACCTTTAGCGGCTAAACGCGTTGCGGCAAAAAAAGAGTATGATGCAATCATCGCATTAGGCGTAGTGATCAGAGGTGGTACACCACACTTTGACCTAGTTGCTGGCGAATCAAACAAAGGTCTTGCGCAAGTATCACTTGAGTATGATATCCCGGTTGCATTTGGCGTATTAACCACAGAAAGCATTGAACAAGCAATTGAGCGTGCTGGCACCAAAATGGGCAATAAAGGCGGCGAAGCTGCTTTAGGCGCGCTTGAAATGGTTAATGTGTTAGATAAAATTTAAGTTTAAGGAATTTTTGTGAAACCAGCAGCAAGACGTAAAGCACGTATCTTAGCACTCCAAGCCGTTTATTCTTGGCAAATAAGTGGCAATTTAATTGCCGATATCGAACAACAAATGTTGATCGAAACAGACGTTACTAAAATTGATGTTGAATACTTTAAAGATCTAGCGACGGGTGTTGCTGTAAATTACAAGCAACTAGACGAAGCTGTATCACCACATTTAACACGTCCGTTTGATGACTTAGATATGGTTGAGCGTGCAATTTTACGTTTAAGCAGCTATGAGCTTAAGTTCCGTGAAGACGTACCTTATAAAGTTGCTATTAACGAAGGTATTGAGCTGGCCAAAATTTTTGGCGCTGAAGACAGCCATAAATTTGTAAACGGTGTACTTGATAAAGCTGTTAAGCATTTACGCAAGTAAGTAAACCGTTAAAGAGGGGAGCCGGCATAGGCCGGCTTTTTTGTGTATGAAGGAATTTGAATTAATTAACCGCTACTTTAAAGGTCGCGGTATCACCCGTCGTGATGTAAACCTAGGTATAGGGGATGATTGCGCTTTAGTAACCGTTCCACAAAACTGCCAACTTGCCGTTACAACAGACACTCTTGTTGCTGGCGTACACTTTTTTGATGATATTTCCCCTCGTGCATTAGGTCACAGAGCGCTTGCTGTTAATTTAAGTGATTTAGCGGCCATGGGTGCTGAGCCAACTTGGGTTTCAGTTGCGTTAACTTTGCCAAGTATTGACCCACAGTGGATTGAAGAGTTTACTGATGGCATGCATGAAATTGCTGAATATTTTAATGTGCAGATTATAGGTGGCGATACAACTCAGGGCCCACTAACCATCACTATTTGTGCGAAAGGGACTGTACCCGAAGGTACTGCACTTCGTCGTAGTGGCGCAAAAGTGGGTGATTGGATTTATGTTACGGGTCCGCTAGGTGACGCTGGACTTGCAATTGAGTCTCGCAAACAAGGTATAAGTATTGAGCCAGAGCATTTAAAGTACGTAAATAAACGCTTTGACTTTCCAACCCCACGTGTTGCTGCAGGGCAGGTATTACGAGGCCTTGCATCATCGGCTATCGATGTGTCGGACGGCTTAATCGCTGATTTAAGTCATATACTCGATATGTCACAAGTAAGTGCAGTGGTGAATATTGAAAGTATTCCAACTTCAGATGCGATGCAAGCAAGCCTTGATTTTAATCAGCAGCTGCCATTTATTCTCAGTTACGGTGATGATTACGAATTAATTTTTACGGTCCCTGATAGCAATAAGAGTATGTTAGAAATAAAGCTACGCCAGTATGGTGTAGATGCAACATGCATTGGCCAAGTTAAAAGTGGCGATGGCCAAATTGAGCTTTTACACAACGGTGAAAAGTTTGATTTTGAACCGCAGGGTTTTGAGCACTTTGCAAAGGAGCTGGTTTGAACAATAACCGCAAGTTTAATTTAAAGCGTCCACATCAGTTTTTTGGTCTGGGCTTTGGGACTGGGCTTGCCCCTAAAGCGCCCGGTACATTTGGTACATTTGCTGCCTTGCCATTCATTTTTATGACCATGTATTATCCGTTATGGCTGCAAATTGTATTTGCCGTTGTGATCAGTATATTTGGTATATGGGCGTGCGGTAAAACGGCTGATGATTTAGGCGTGCACGATCATCCTGCTATTGTATGGGATGAAGTGGCGGGTTATTACATCACTATGATTGGCGCAGCACTTAACTGGCAAACATTACTCGTAGGTTTTTTGTTATTTCGCTTTTTTGATATAGCAAAACCCGGCCCAATCCGTATGCTAGACAAACGAGTGCATGGCGGTTTAGGTATAATGGCCGACGATATACTTGCGGGTATTTTTTCGCTTATATGTTTACAAGCGTTAATAAAAGTGGGTTTACTGCCCTTTTAATTTTTATATTTGATTTGTTTAACTAGGTGGCAGCAATATGATGCGATTTTTACTGGTTTGTGTACTTATGTTGTGCGCGACGCCAAGTTGGGCTTCAATTACTGATTACGTAGTTAAGCAATGGAATATAAAAGATGGCCTACCGTCGCAATCACTTAAAAGTGTTGTGCAAGATCAGCAAGGCTATATGTGGCTTGGTACGCAATTTGGTTTAAGCCGTTTTGATGGTACAACATTTACAAATTACAACACGCAAAATAGTCCATTCTTGCCTAGTAATGGTGTTAATAAGCTTTTAGTCGATTCTAGTGGTTTGTTATGGGTAGGCACTAAAAGTGGCTTGGTAGTTATTAACCCAGCCACATTTGCAGCACAAGAATTTAATATTAAAGGTCCAGTAAGGGATATTCTTGAGGACTCTAAAGGTAGCATATGGATTGCGGCCAACGGCTTATACTATGTAGATAGAGGGCAAGTTGATTTACGCACTGAAGTAAATGGTCCTCTACCTATTGTTAATGCTACTGTGATCACACAAATAGTTGGCTCTGTTAGCCAAATGGCACTCTCTCCTGAAGGCATTTGGCTGGTTAATGATCGTCATTTATTACGCCTTACAAAAAACTCATCAGATTTTTCTAAACTACGTTTAGAGCTTACCGCAAAAATATCTTTACCAGAGCGCCTAGCGCAAACCATAGTGCACGATTTATCATTTTTAAATGGTAATTTGTATATAGCTTCTGAGCTAGGTGCATACTTTTTAGATTTAGATGACGAGCTAAGACCTTTTCCTCTACCTAATGCAAATAACTCAGCCGTTTATAAGTTTATGAGTGATACCGATGGTGGCTTGTGGGTTTCGACCTATGGACGCTTATTATTCAGAGATAAAACCGGTGAGTGGCAATGGGTAGAGCCTAGCCAACTCGATCAAAGTATATGGTTTGCTGATATTTTTAGAGATGATAAAAATAACGTTTGGTTAGCAAGCTTTAGTGAAGGCTTGTGGCTTGCTCATGAAGGGCGAGTCGAAAGGCATTCAGCAGTTTCAAATATGACCGAATCTGTTATGGCTATTAGCCAAGCACCCGATGGTAAACTGTGGGTTGCGAATAAAAGCGGCATTGGTTATTTCGATTTAGATAAAAGTTTTATTAATTTAGTCCCAAGTAGTAAATATGGATACGCATCAGTACACGATCTACAATTTGATGGTGAGCGATTATATATAGCCACAGGGCGCGGCTTATTTGTTTTTGAAAACAAGACACTTTACACCGTCCCTGGTCGAGCACTTCGCGATAATCCGGTATTTGCAATAAGTCGCTCTAGTAAAGGCGGCTTTTGGATTGGTACCGGACGCGGTTTATATCGATTAAA
Organism: Pseudoalteromonas sp. SG43-3; assembly: GCF_014164385.1. Classification (NCBI taxonomy): domain Bacteria; kingdom Pseudomonadati; phylum Pseudomonadota; class Gammaproteobacteria; order Alteromonadales; family Pseudoalteromonadaceae; genus Pseudoalteromonas; species Pseudoalteromonas sp. SG43-3. The sequence continues at coordinate 14,944 of NZ_JACJFC010000021.1, read as the reverse complement.
TTATGCTGGTTTAACGCCTTTTGCCTATAACGCTTTTTTAGGTAGTAAGTTTATTACCTACGTATTAGATAAAACAAACTTTGGTGTTATTGGTACTAGTAAGGGCGCATATTACTTTACAGACCGTGGCATTGAAAAAATTGGCGACCAAACAACACTTGAAAGCGCATACGTAACTAGCGTGCTACATATAGATGGCGTGGGTATTTTAATCGGCTCTCTTAACGACGGGCTTTTTTACAGAAGTACGCAAGGGCAATGGCGTCAGCTCGATGCAGCTAATGGTTTACCGTATGGTTCTATATTTAGCCTAGAATATGATGAAAAGTTAAAGCATGTTTGGGTAAGCACCATGAAAGGTGTTTACAGAATGCCTGTAGAGCAATTTAAAACAGAAATAAAAAGCCTAAAAGTTGAAGAAGTAATTTCATCTTTTGACCGTCAACTTGATGGTAAAGCGAATCAATGTTGTAGTGGACTTGGGCATGATGCGGTAGCAGACACCGGAAATTCTATTTGGTACCCAAGCTTACAAGGTGTTGTTGAAATACCTAAAAATGTAGAGCTATTTGGTGTGCTTGCATTAAAGCCAACAATAGAGACAATAATAACGCCACTTCGTCATTTAACTACCGCTGCGCTTGGTAAAAAACCATCATTAGAAACAGACGAGCGTGATATAACGCTAACTTACACAGCTATTGATTACTATGCACCAAACAGCATTGAATTTAGATATAAACTAAGTGGCTTAGATAGTGACTGGCGCTATGCAAATACGCGACGTGAAGCTATTTATACTAACTTGCCTCCTGGCTCGTTTTTGTTTCAATTAGAAGCTAAGCGCCAAGGTGAAGACTGGGCTAAAGCGCAAGATGTAGAATACGGTTTTGTAGTGCCTGAGCGCTTTGACGAAACAATTTACTTTAGGCTTTTAATTACCAGTGGTTTTATTTTGCTTTTTTATCTCATTTTTTGGGTGTTTAGAGCACAAGAACGCAGAAAACAAGAAGCATTAGAGGGCTTAATCACTGAGCGTACCTTAGAGCTTCGCCAAGCTAATGATAAATTAGGCCAAGTGAATTCACAGCTTAAATTAGTGAGTCACTCAGATGAGCTAACAGGGCTACGTAGCCGCCGCTTTTTGTTTGATCAACTCCCTAAAGATATTGAGCACTTTCAACGTAATTCACAGTCGCTGCAGGCACAAGGTAAGTCACTGGTGCTGGTAATTATTAACTTTGATAACTTCAGCCGTATTAACGATGCGTATGGCCCAATTGCAGGTGATAGCTGCTTACAGCAAATGGCTGCATTGTTAAATTCGCGTACGCAGGGCTCTGACTATGTGGCACGTTGGAGTGGTGATGAGTTTTTATTATTATTACGTGACTTTAAATGCAATAAAATAGATAGCTATGCCTCAGAACTTTGTAAAGTAATAGCTGCTAATTCGTTCCAATTACCAAATGGAAAAACAACTAATATCACGGCATCAATTGGTTGGTCATTTTATCCATTACCTTTACTAGGCGGACAGGTAATTAGCTGGGAAACCTCTATTAACTTAGCAGATATAGCACTGCATCAAGTTAAAAAGCGCGGTGGTGATGGTGTGGCTAATATTACGTTTGATGATCAGCTCGATGCATTTGAGTTTGAACAAAACTCTAATGTTGATCAGCAATTAGGTATTTTACAAAGTAATGGCTTGGCAGATATAAAAGTGTGGATGCGATAATGCCCGACCAAGGTTATTGGTCAGGCATGGTGAGGTTAACTCTATTTGTTAAGCCAAGCTGGTAATATTGCAATCGACTCAGGGGCTGTAAATGCCGTACTGGTATCGGCGCTTATATCACCGCCTGCACTGCTTAAAATATTATTAAATCGCATAACCACATTATTTGACTTCTCAGCTACGTATAAATCTGTTCCGGTATACATAATATCAACAGGGTTACCCAGTAGGGTATTTGGACCGCTAATAGTGGTACTTATGTTTACCAAGCCCGATGCAGTTGCTACGTTATTCAATACGTATATTTTGCCATCGTCAGCAACTGCTGCGCTACCAACATCAGAGAGTATTAGCGAGCCACTTAGCGAGTCGTAGTCGATGCCGTGCATGTTGCTTGGTGCTGCTACTGCTGTACCTGCATTTGCTGGCGTTATAAGCCTATCCTCAACTGCAATATTAGTACTACCAGCCATTAGTTTGCTTTTAACTTCGTCAAATACAGCAACGGTTCCATTTGTTAGTGCTACAAAAGCTCGATCAGTGTTTGCATCGTAATCAACATCCCAAGGGCGAGCATCGTTTGCAAACGTAAGCGTCATTAATGGGCTTGCATCCCCTGTGGTGCAAGTTGAAAATATTGAAATACTTGGAGTATCTGCATTATTTTCTGCAACTAAAATCATACCGCTATCAGAAGCCACATCAAGACCTTTAGGAGATATAAGGCCTGTATTCGAACCAGTAATAATGCTGTCTTGGTTCGTATTATAAGTTTGCCCATCTCTGTTTATTGCCACTTTATTTGAAATAACAATACCGCCAATTGAGGTTGTACTGTTATCGAACGTTGTATAACTATTACCCGCTTTATCAAAAGTTACACTTTCGATAGTTTGACTTGCATTATAGTTGCCAATTTCTGTGTTAAGTTGTGAACTTAATCGACTAATTTGCCCAGTTGTTTCACCTGCAGTGCCCGGATTACTACTTACAGCAACACCTAGCAGCGCCATATTAGCGGTATCACTATCTGAAATATCAGCCATCTCATTTTGTATACCCAGTTTAGTAATTGACTCAGGTTTAATTGTTGAGGTAACTAAATCAGGAGTGATATCGCCGCTTTCACCTGAAAATATATTGCTGAACACAAGAACAGCATCATTTGATTTTTCAGCTACACGTAAGTCACTACCTTCAAGGCTAATATCAACTGGGTTACCAAGCATTGTTGCTGGACCGGCAATACTTCGTGCAACGCTTACTAAGCCCTCTGCAGTTGAAGCATTATTAATTACAAATAACGAACCATCGGTTGCGTCTGAGGCACTGCCTACATCAGACAAAACAAGTTTATTAGTATTTGAGTCATAAACAATGCCGTGAATATTTACAGATATTTGCGTGCCATCATTATTACTTGGAGTAATTGTGCGGCTTGGCATTGCGGCAAATTCACCACCAACAAAATTATCATAAACGGCTACATCACCATTTGTTAGTGCTACATAAAGGCGGTCGTTAGATTCATCATAATCAACATCCCACGGCGCCGCTTCTGTAATAGTTGTGCCTAAAGGCGCTGCATCGCCCGCGGCTGTAGCGCCAAAAGTCGTTACTTGCATAGCGCCAAAGTCAGCAATAAAAACAAGGCCACTCTTTTGTGCTACAGCTATTCCTTTAGGGTTTACCAGTGTTGTGTTAGTACCTGTTATTTCGCGATCTGTATTAGCTGTATAGGTTGCGCCGTCACTACGATTTGCAAGCTGGCAAATAGTTTTAATACTGCCATTTTCGCTGTCGCTTGCTTGCAATAAATTACCTAAGCTATCAAATGCAACGCCTTCGTTAGCTGTTGTATTAAAGGTTTTTAGTTTAGAGGCGTTTTGGTTAATTAAATCGATAGTGCCTGTATTGCTCTCGCCATTGTTTGCCAAAATTAATGTGGCTGATGCAAAACCAGGGTTGCCATTTGTACCGTCGGTACCGTTTTGTCCATCGGTGCCTGCAATACCATCTACGCCGTTTTCACCATCGTCTGAGCTACAGCCTGTAATGCCGATTAATACTGCAAGTGTTAAAGCTGAAAAACTAAGCGTGTGTTTAAGTGTGTTTTTTTGTGTTGAATGAGTTGTTAAATTAGCTTTATTCATCATTTTTACCTTTTAAATATTCCATCAAATGTAGGTAAATAACGCGCTTGCTCATAAGGCATAGACTAAGCGGCACTGATTATTTACATGTTAACCTCATATCAATAACGGCTATAAAATGAAACTGGATGCAAAAAAGTTAAAATTAAAAACAAAAAAAGGAGCCTTGAGGCTCCTTTTTAATAAACTAAGTAAATAGCTTAAGCGATAAACGCCTTAATAGTGTTTAATATTCCTTGCTCGCCTAATCCCATTTCATCGTGCATTTCATCTTGCGTGCCGTGTTTAATAAACTCATCAGGAATACCTAAGTTAAGGATATTAATATCAGCTTTTTGCGTTGCCAAGTATTCATTAACTGCAGAGCCGGCACCGCCAGCAATCGCGTTATCTTCAAGCGTAACAAAGGTATCGTGGCTAGTAGCAAGCTCATTTAAAAGTGCAGTATCAAGTGGTTTAATAAAACGCATATTAACAAGCGTTGCATCTAATTCGTTAGCTGCAAGCTGGGCGTTTTCAAGTAATGTACCGAACGATAAAATGGCAATTTTACTGCCTTTCTTAATTGTATCTGCCTTACCTATTTCGAGCAGTTGCATAGTGCTTTCAATGTCTGCAGTACCTGCGCTACCTCGAGGGTAACGAACTGCAACAGGGCAGTTTTCTTTATAACCGGTGTATAGCATTTGGCGGCATTCGTTGGTGTCGCTTGGTGCCATAATTACCATATTTGGAATACAGCGCATAAAGCTTAAATCGTACGCACCTTGGTGAGTTTCACCATCGGCTCCAACAATACCAGCGCGGTCAATGGCAAATAATACAGGTAAGTTTTGCAGTGCAACATCATGTATTAATTGGTCATACGCACGTTGTAAAAAGCTCGAGTAAATAGCAACAACTGGTTTTAAACCTTCACAAGCAAAACCAGCTGCTAAAGTAACAGCATGCTGCTCTGCAATGGCCACATCAAAGTATTGATCTGGAAACTCTTTAGAAAAACGTACCATGCCAGAGCCTTCGCGCATTGCTGGCGTAATAGCCATTAACTTGCTGTCTTGCTTTGCCATGTCGCATAACCAATCGCCGAAAACTTTTGAAAAAGTAGCAGCGCTAGGTTTAGATTTAGGCAGGCTAGTTGTGCTCGGATCGAATTTTGGTACTCCATGGTAGCCAATAGGATCGGCTTCAGCCGGTTTGTAGCCCTTACCTTTTTGCGTTTTTATATGTAAAAGCTGTGGGCCTTTTAAATTACGCATATTACGCAATGTATCTACAAGCATGTTTACATCGTGACCATCAATTGGGCCTATGTAATTTAGGCCTAATTCTTCAAAGAAGGTCCCCGGGATCATCATGCCCTTAATGTGCTCTTCCATTTTACTGGCAAGTTGCTTTACCGGAGGCACACCTGAGAGTAACTTTTTACTGCCTTCACGAATGTTAGTATAAAAGCTACCTGATAAAATTCGGGCAAAGTGATTTGTTAATGCGCCAACATTTTCTGAAATCGACATTTCGTTATCATTTAAAATAATAAGCATGTCTGATTTTACATCGCCTAAATGATTCATCGCTTCAAATGCCATGCCTGCGGTGATAGCTCCGTCACCAATAATGGCTACAGATTTTCGACCTTTGCCTTCTTTTTGGGCGGCAATAGACATACCTAAGGCAGCTGAAATAGAGGTGCTTGAATGACCTACGCTAAACGTATCGTATTGGCTTTCATCGCGAAAAGGAAAAGGGTGCAAACCGTCTTTTTGGCGAATAGTGTGCATTTGGTCGCGACGACCTGTAAGGATTTTATGTGGATAAGCTTGGTGACCCACATCCCAAACTAGGCGATCGTCTGGAGTGTTATAAACATAATGTAGCGCAACGGTTAGTTCAACCGTCCCTAAACCAGACGCTAGATGACCGCTACTTTGCGATACTGAGTTGAGTAAATAATCGCGCAGCTCATTGCTAAATGCAGGGAGTTTGTCTTGCGCTAAGTCACGCAATTGGGCTGGCTCGTCAACCAAATTAAGTAATGGATACTTGTTACTATCAAGTGTCATGGTTTTATATATATCCTTCGCTAACATTAATTCATTCAAAGCTTTTACGAATAATTAATGTTGAGTAATAATGTCAGTGCTAATTGCAATACGTATGAGCAAAAATTAGTGGTCACGCTCAATTAGGTAATTTGCTAGCGACGCAAGAAGTGCTGTGTCAGCATCTATATTTGCCAACGCTTCATGGGCTTGTTGTATTAAATTTTGCGCCTTTTCTTTAGCGCCTAGCATACCTAATAACGCCGGATATGTCGCTTTATTCGCGGCAATATCGGAGCCTTGTGGTTTACCTAAAGTAACCGTATCGCCTTCAACATCTAAAATGTCGTCGTGTACTTGAAACGCCAGCCCTATAGCATACCCAAAAATGCTTAAATTTTCTAAGGTTTGTTGATCTGCCTTTTCACTGCACAGTGCACCAAGTGTAATTGCACAATTAATTAAAGCTCCGGTTTTTAGCTTATGTATTCGCTCAAGCTCTTGTACGGTAATTACTTTATCTGTTGCTGCTATGTCAAGACCTTGTCCGCCTACCATGCCCTCAAGGCCTGATGCGTTGGCAAGCGTAGCAATCATTTTTACTTGTGTTTGCGACGAGCATGTAAATTTGTGATTCGCAATAAGCTCAAAGGCGAGTGTTTGTAGGGCATCACCGGCTAAAATTGCATTTGCCTCGCCAAATTCTATATGGCAAGTAGGGCGGCCACGGCGTAAGTCGTCATCGTCCATAGCGGGCAAATCATCATGAACTAGCGAATAGCTATGGATACACTCAATTGCAGCTGCAAGTACATGTAAGTCTTGCTGGTTTGCACCGAGCATTTTACCTGTGGCATAAACTAAAAATGGACGTAATCTTTTACCGCCATTAAATAATCCATACTGGGTGGCGTTCTTGACTGTTTCTTCAGTATCGAGAGGCTGTTTAAAATGCTGTTGTAAGGTCGCTACTACATCTTTTTGAGCACGTTCGATATAATTATTTATGCTCACAGCTATTCCATATCATTATCAAAATTCGTAAGAACTGACTTTTCGCCATTCCCCATCAAAATTGATACTTTTTGTTCTGCTTGCTGTAATTTACCTGATGAAGCACTTGCTAATGCAATTCCACGCTCAAATTGCTTTAACGATTGCTCAAGCGATAAGTCACCTTGTTCCATGTCACTAACGATTGTAGATAATTCTTCTAGTGCTTGTTCGAAACTTAAGTTTTCAGGTTTTTTAGTCGCCATCTTTATTTCAGCTTACATAATAAATTTAGGGGTCAATTTTAGGGGGAATGCTAAACTAGGTCAAAGGATGATATTGGTTTTTTACCTTTATAACGTTAAATTATATTTCAAGTGTATTAATAAAGCCTTAATAGCGGTCTGTTAGTTTAATAAATCAATTGATAATTAGGTAGCCCTTATAACTTGATCTAAAATAGTGCTAAAGGCTGCTTTTTATGTTTATTTATAAAAATGGCTTAAGCAATTCAATATGTTGCCGATAAGCAGTTAATAATAAAAGTTTATGATAAGGCCATTAAGCATGAAACTTCTGGAGGAAATGTGGATTTAGCAACCATAATCGGGATCCTAGGCGCAATTGGCTTAATTGTCATGTCTATGTTTATGAGTAGTAGCGGTGAAATGGCTATGTTTGCCGATGCTCCTTCTAGTGTAATTGTATTTGGTGGTTCACTTTTCATTGTTTTATCAAATTTCACCATGTCGCAGTTTTTGGGTATAGGTAAAGTTGTTGCTAAAGCGTTTATGTTTAAAATTGAAACGCCAGAAGAGCTTATTGAAAAAGCAGTAGAACTTGCTGATTCAGCTCGTAAAGGGGGGTTTTTAGCACTCGAAGAAGCTGAAATCCCAAATCCATTTATGCGCAAAGGCGTCGACATGCTTGTTGATGGCCATGACGCAGATGTTGTTCGCGCCACACTTCAAAAAGATATCTCTTTAACCACTACTCGACATGAAATGGGCGCAGGCTTATTTAAGTCATTAGCCGATATTGCACCAGCAATGGGAATGATTGGTACTCTAATTGGCTTAGTTGCAATGTTATCTAACATGGATGACCCAAAAGCAATTGGCCCGGCAATGGCGGTAGCGCTTTTAACAACTTTATATGGTGCTTTTTTAGCCAATGTTGTGGCAATTCCTATTCAGGTAAAACTTGAACTGCGTAAAGACGAAGAAGCTATGAATCAGCGTTTAATTTTAGATGCTATTTTAGGTATACAAGATGGCCAAAATCCAAAAGTTATCGAAGGTATTTTGAAAAATTACTTAGCTGAATCTAAACGCAAAGTAGATACCGAGGAGTAATTATGTCTGATCAAGAGTGCAAATGCCCACCACCAGGCCTACCAGCATGGATGGGAACGTTTGCCGATTTAATGTCACTGTTAATGTGCTTTTTTGTACTCTTGCTTGCGTTTTCAGAAATGGATGTACTTAAGTTTAAACAAATTGCGGGCTCTATGAAGTTTGCTTTTGGTGTGCAGAATAAAATTGAAGTAAAAGATATCCCTAAAGGTACCTCTGTTATTGCTATGGAGTTTACCCCAGGCAAACCAGAGCCAACCCCAATAGAAACCATTCAGCAGCAAACAGTCGAAATGACTCAACAAATGTTAGAGTTTCAGGCTGGAGATGAAAGCTCAGCTGGCGGCAGGCAAGAACAACGCGGGGACAAACGTGGTGGCGAATCTCGTAGTACTTCTCAAGAGCAATCGTCAGAGCAAGCAACTTCAGCGGCCGATCAGGAACAAACTAACGAGCTCGTTAAAAAAATCGCGCAGCAGCTTGAAAAGCAAATAATAGATGGTGCAATTGAGCTTGAATCTTTAGGGCAGCAAATAATTATTCGTATTAGAGAGAATGGTTCATTTCCTTCGGGTAGTGCATTTTTACAACCTAAGTTTAAACCCATAATTCAAGATATTGGTGTACTGTTAAAAGATGTACCTGGCGAAATAACTGTATCTGGCCATACCGACGATTTTCAGGTATCGAATGAGCTATATATTAATAATTGGGACTTATCGTCAAAGCGAGCTGTAGCTGTAGCAAGCGAGCTGCAAACGGTGCAAGGGTTTGATAAAAACCGCATGATGGTAGTGGGGCGAGCTGATACTCGTCCACTTGTTCCAAACGATTCAAATGAAGATCGCCGAAGAAACCGTCGAGTAGAAATATCAATCCTGCAAGGTAAGGCTAAAGAGTCTGCTCCTATTGATGTGCGCTAAGTTATTGCTTGTGTTATATTTCACTATGTTTGTTTTTATTTAAGGTACTTAATTGCCTTAAGTATCTTGGCAATTTCGTCATTTTAGCTTACAGTACATTTCCTTAACATATGTAATGGAGTGCCTGTGAAAATAATCAATAAATATTGCGACATGCCGGGTAATGGTGATGGTACTGATGACGATAAAAAAACAAAATAGGGCAGAGTATTTTGCCTGAATGGTTTTTATATATTGTTAGTATTTTAAGCAAAAGCTGGGTTTTAATGCTAAGTCCGGCTATTTTTATATTTTTTGTATTTAAAGATCGCCTAGCCTTTCGATTTGTATTACTTACCGCAGCTTTTTTCCTCTTTGGTAACCTAACTGCTTCAAGCCTACGAGTGTTTGATGACATTTATATTTATCGTTATTTAGTTTGGGCGATCACAGATATTATTTGGATGGCACTTATAGCTTACTGGGGTATAAAGGATAAAGTTTATTTATGGCAATGTGTTATTGGGCAACTAGTTGTTATTGGCGCACCTATATTACAACTATTCCGATTAGTTGACCGCCATTTGTGGGATTTAGCTTACAGTACCGTTATTTATCAGACCCTAATGCCATTTATCAATATTGCCACGGTGGTTGTATGCTATTTACCTTTAATTATCCTTTTCACTAAGCAAGGTAGTGTAAAGTCAAAAATAGAAAACTCCCCACCTTCAAAATAGCTGTGCTAAACTACTGTTTATATAAACAGTGAGTGAGCGACTCCCATGAAACTCTACATTGCAGAAAAACCATCACTAGGCAGAGCAATTGCTGATGCCTTACCAAAACCACATAAAAAACATGATGGTTATATAGAAGTCGCTAATGGCGATTGTGTATCGTGGTGTATTGGGCATTTGCTAGAACAAGCAGAACCCGATGACTATGATGAGCGCTTTAAAAAATGGCAGTTTGAACACTTACCTATAATACCTGAACAGTGGAAGTTAAAAGCCAAAACCAAAACTCGCAAACAGCTCACTGTTTTAAAAAAATTAATTAAACAGGCCTCGCAACTTATTCACGCTGGCGATCCAGACCGTGAAGGCCAGCTACTAGTCGATCAAGTAATAGAAGAAGCCAAAATAAGTCAGGCTAAAAAGCAAAGTACGCAACGTTTACTCATTAGTGATTTAAATTTGTCCGCAGTAAAAAAATCACTGGGTACTATGCGTTCTAATCGAGATTTTATTCCGTTAAGTGTATCTGCTTTAGCGCGCTCTCGTGCTGATTGGCTATTTGGTATGAATTTAACGCGTGCATATACGTTAGCAGGGCAAAAAGCAGGGTTTGGTAATGTACTTTCGGTAGGGCGAGTACAAACCCCTATTTTAGGTCTTGTTGTTAATAGAGATAACGAAATAGCGAACTTTGTATCTAAGCCTTTTTACGATGTATTGGCGCATTTGCTTACTCCTGATAATCAACCATTCATAGCTAAGTGGGTTCCAAGCAAAGCATGTGAGCCACATCAAGATGAAGAAGGGCGAATACTTAACAAAGCTCTTGCAGAAAATGTTGCTTCACGTATTACAAAGCAAAGTGCTGAGCTTACTTTACTCGACCAAAAACAAAAAAAGCAAAGTGCTCCATTACCTTATAATTTATCTGCTCTGCAAATAGATGCCGCTAAAACATTTGGTATGCCAGCTCAAAAAGTATTGGATATTTGCCAAATACTTTACGAACGTCATAAACTAATTACTTACCCACGCTCAGATAATCGTTATTTACCTAAAGATCACCATCAAGATGCATCTGCTATTTTAAAGGCAATAAGTGCAAATGGGGGGCAAAGCAGTGAATTAGTAAACGGGGCAGATGTGAAAAAGGGTAGTAAATGTTTTAACGATTCAAAAGTAGCTGCCCATCATGCCATTGTGCCTACGGCTAAGCAGTTAAAGTCAGCGAGTTTGAGCGGTGACGAAGTAAAAGTATATCAATTAATAAGCCGTCATTACTTAATTCAGTTTTATCCCGACTATATATATAACGAAACTAAAGCTGAGGTAATTATTGCTGGTGGGCTTTTTAAGGCAAATGCAAAGCAAGATGTAAGCTTGGGTTTTAAGGTGTTAATGGGTAAATCTGAATTAAAAGATGAAGCCTCGCTACCTCCTTTAACAAAAGGTATGCCTCTTTTTTGTGATAAAGGCGAAGTAGTCGAAAAGCATACATCACCCCCAGCTTATTTTACCGATGCCACATTATTGGCTGCGATGACGGGCATTAGCCGTTATGTTAAAGATCCACAAATTAAAAAAGTATTAAAAGACACTGATGGTTTAGGTACGGAGGCAACACGTGCGGGAATAATCGAGTTGCTATTTAAGCGGCGTTTTTTAAAACGTGAAGGTAAGTCAATTAGAGCGACCGAAACGGGACTTGCTCTTATTAGCGTATTACCACAAGGTTTAGCGAGTCCTGATTTAACCGCAAAGTGGGAGTCGAGCTTAGGTGATATTGCACAGCAGGCAATGAGTTATCAGCAATTTTTACAGCCTTTACTTGCTGACCTAAATGGGTTTGTTCAATTAGCAGCAAACTGCGATAGCAATGCATTTGCGAAGTTACCAAAAAGCTCACCTAAAAAACGTTTTGCTAAACGAGGTGGAAAAGCGACCTTTAAAAAGTCGAGTTATAAAAAAAGCTCTGTTGCTAGTTAGCAACAGAGCTTTTTTATTAAACCATATTACTTAACCTGAACTCTGTTTGAGATAGATTTATTATCCAGAATTCAGGTTACTTATTAAATAAAGCAACAGCAGCGTTACTCATTGCTTTTATTCCAGTAGGAATAGCAACTTTATAATCTGGTGCAAATTTACTAGAGTGTAGAGAAGGGAGTACCTCACCTGTTTTTATTGAATCGGCATATTGTGCTTGGTTTACGCCTCCTAGCCAAAAGAGGGTGATAGGGATATTTTCATCGGTGCGCCCGTATAGGCCAAAATCTTCACCCGCCATTACAGCTTGTGTTTCAAGTACATTAGTATCGCCAATTGCGCTGGCAATAGAATTTCTAACAATGTCTGTTTGTGCAGGGTTATTATAAGTAGATGGAATCGATTCATCTTCATGTACATATACTACAGGGTAGTTTGATTCATCCAATCCAGCGCTTTGTGCTATCCCAGCTGTAATACGTTTGATAGCAGCTATTTGAGCGCTTCTTACATCGGGGTTATAGCTTCTAAGAGTGAGTTGTAGTTTTACTTCATCCGAAATCACATTATGTTTTGAACCACCATGAATAGACCCCACTGTAATAACAGAAGGCTCAAGCGGTGAAAGCTCTCGGCTTGTGATTGTTTGCAAAGCAAGTACAGTGCGTGCAGCTATAACCACTGGGTCTATAGTTGTATGCGGATAAGCACCATGACCACCTTTACCTATAATTGTAATATCGACAGAATCTACACTTGCCATCGTGTATTCATTTTTCATTGATACCTTACCAGCGGGGACGCTAGCGCTTACATGTAAAGCAATTATATGATCAGGTTTTGCAAATTTACTAAATAGTCCTTCGCTTAACATCGCTTTAGCACCCCCACCTACTTCTTCTGCAGGCTGTGCAACCATCATTAATGTACCTTGCCACTGTTTTTTATGAGCAATTAACTGCTCTGCAGTTCCAATAAAAGAGCTCATGTGGATATCGTGGCCACAGCCGTGCATTACACCTACTTTTGCACCGTGCTCATCTATTACTTTGACTTTTGAGGCATAGGATTTTCCTGTTTGCTCAATAATAGGTAAGCCATCAGTATCAGTGCGGATCATTACTGTCGGCCCCTCACCATTTTTATAAATACCAACTACACCAAAGCCACCTACATTACTTGTTACTTTAAAACCCAGCTGAGTTAATCTATCTGCTATCTTTTTACCTGTTTTTTGTTCGTGATAAGAAAGCTCTGGGGATTGGTGTAAGTCGAGGTAAAACTTTTCAATAGCTGGCATGGCTTTGCTTAAATTCAAATCGAGTCCATTTGCTTGTACTAATGGGCTTGCTAATAAAAGTATTGCACTTAGGTAAGTTAATTTCATATTTTCCCTTATTGTTGAATATGTATACCGAGTGATTTAGGTATATGACTTGTAATTATTATGTTCACCACCATATAAAAACCTAAATAGACGAATATGGCAATCAATTCAATGAGCAACATAGTTAGTATTAATGCGCAAAACCTTCAACAAGTACTCGGTGAAACATCACAACAAAAATTGGTGTTGCTTAACTTTTTCTCTCCTCAAAGTCCTGACTGCATTGGACAGGCTGCAATTTTAGATAAAGTAGCAGCAGAATATGCAAGCTATATAGTAGTAGCAAACTTAGATTGCGATGCAGAACAAGCACTCGCTTCTCAACTTGCGCAACAAGTTGGTCTGCAAACACTGCCTACGCTTGTATTATTAAAAGACTCCGCACCAGTAGATTTACTTGCAGGTGTTCAAAGCGAAGCGCAAATACGCGAATCCCTAGCAAAGCATTTACCTGCGCAACAAGACTTACTATTAGAGCAAGCAAAGCAAGCGTTATTAAAGTCAGATTTAAATGCTGCATTTAATTATGCAAAGCAAGCTTATGAAATAGACAGCGGTAATGCACGTATCAAGTTAGTGCTAGCAGACATATGTATTCAAATTCACAAGGTAGATGAAGCGCAAGCGCTTATAAATACAATAGATGCACAAGAGCAAGATGCTTACTTTAATAATATAAAAGCAAAATGCGAAGCCGCGCTTGAAGCAAAAGATTCACCAGAGATTAAAGAAAAGCAACAACAAGTAGAAAAGTATCCAAATGACTTAGAATTAAAAGAAGAGCTCAGTATTTTACTTAATGAAGCAGGCAGAAAAGAAGAAGCATTGGATGTACTGTTTACAGTTCTACAAAAAGATCTGAACTTCAACGAAGCAAAACCAAGCTTTTTAGCCATTATTGCCTCTTTACCTGATGGCGACGCACTCGCAGCTAAGTATCGTCGCAAGTTATATAGTCTTTTATACTAGGGTCTGTTGCTCTTTGCGGATTAAAATTTGTTCAAACTAGGGGGTGTTTAATCGCGGCGCGAGATTTGTAACCTAGTGGGCTAAGTAAAAACCGAGTAACAAAGAGTAAATAGCCCCTAGGAAGAACCCTTTGGGCAGCGCCTGTTTGGCATTAATGCTACGTTATCGCCTATTTATGGGGAGTAACCACACTACATAGGCTCTGCCTTGCCTGAATACCAAACAGGCTGCTGCAAATTTAACCTTGAAAGATAAACAGACCCTAGATTCTAATAACTATTACTTTTGAGAAGCACCTAAATAAGGTGCTTTTTGCATTTTTAAGGTTTTAATTAATAGCTTTAGTATGGTTTAGCTATGTAAAAACAAGAGTTATCAACAGGGTTTTGTGGGTAACTTGTGTTTATCGTGTGCGCTTGCTTGGGACTTAATTTTAATTACTATTTTATGCAAATAACGCTTGCGTAAAATCCGCCGCTCCCTATAATGCGACCCCACTGAGACGGGATATGGCGACGCGCAGCGGACAACGCATAGCGAGGCACGAACTGCTCAGAGAGTTAAATAAAACTTCGGTTTTAAATCTTCTAAAAAGAAAGTTTAAAACAAAGTGTTGACTCGAAAAATAAAGGGTGTATTATTCGCATCCCTTGAGACGCTAAAGCGACTCAAAACG
>NZ_JACJFC010000020.1:0-91178 GCF_014164385.1 Pseudoalteromonas sp. SG43-3 | reverse complement strand
GATTATATAAACGGATATTACAATAATGTTAGACCACATCATTATAATGCTGGTTTAGCGCCGAATGAATCTGAGGTTAGATATCAAGATTCTAAAACTGTGGCCAAAATTAGTTGACCACTACACACCTTGCTTAGGCGTATTTAAATAAAGTACCGTTGTAAATACTCGATTAGAGCGACCTTTAAATGCATCTAAGTGCTTTTTGTAAAAATCACCCTGTGTATATTTTGCATAATGGCATTCGTAATCAAATAACCCCATAAAAAAACTGCGATTTAACGTGGTCTTTATACTTTGCATTATTGCTTGATAGGTAAGCTGTGCTTGAGAGCTGCCGTCAAACCAATAGGTTTTATCAGTACGTACGGCTTTATCTATTTGTAAGTCATTTAATCGACCAATACCAGCAAGGCTAAAGTGAGGGTTTATACGGTGGCAGTCTGCAACTAAATCGTTAACTAAATCGGCAATAAGCGCGTTATGAATTACGGTATATCCTTGGCGTTCTATATCATCTAAATAGACATCAGGACCAAAAAGTGTGTTCATTCACATCAGCTGTTTAAAAAAGGTGCGACAGTGTAGCCGAAAAGCTGTTAAAAGCTACTGTTTATTGTGCCGCACTTTTTGAAACATCAGATTAGCTAAATGCAGCACCCGCTTTTTTTATAAGCGATAGTAAATGCTCTACATGTTCAGTAATCGACGTCTGTTGGCTTGTTTGTACAACGAGTTGTTCGTGGTTTAAACCTTTATTTGTTTTAAGTTGTACTAATTCAGAATTCTCTGCGATTGCATTAGCATGTTCAATGCTTGCAATAGCAAAATGATCTGATTTAACTACACCTGCCATTACTTGCTCAATACTGCCCACTTTAATACTTGATGATTTATTTAAAGAATCAATTGCTTCATTAAGCATAGTTTGTACTTGTTTAGACTCAGAGAAACAGCCAAACATCGGGTAGCTATCAAGGTTTTGTTTACTTATATCGTTTTTATGGGCAAGAGGGTGGTTTTTTGAAACAAATAACACAAGCTGATCAGGTAAGTGAATGTCACTGCCAATACTATTAATAGCTTGAGAGTATACGCTAATGTCTATTTCACCTTGTTGGAGTTTGCGTGTTAGCTCTTGCTGATCTTGTAGCTGCATCTCAATTTTTATATGAGGGTATTGAGCTAAAAACTGTCCACAAGAAATAGGTACTATGCTGCTTGCCTTATTGGTATAGCCAATAACGAGCTTTTCATTGGCATTACCGTTTACTGATTGAAAAATCCGCTTTTTCGTTAGCTCAAGTTCCGATAGGGTCGTTTTAGCATATTCTAGAAAAAGCTCGCCTTCTGGCGTTAATTTAACAGAGCGTGTTGAGCGTTTTACTAACTCATATCCCATTTCATCTTCAAGTGTTTGAATGCTGCGCGTTAGCGCTGAAGTACTAATTTGGGTTTGTTCAGCAGCTTGTCTAAAATGACGTAATATACCAAGTGCTACAAATTGCTCTAATTGTTCAAATCTCACTTTATAGTCCCTTTTTATAAGTAAGTCGCAGATACCACGGACATCAAATATATTAATTTTTATTCTAAAGTTTAGTAAAATTCTATATTGAAATACGGTTGCAAGTTCATACGTGTTTCCAGCAGGATACCCCCCTTTTAGTATTAATTAAAGAGAAAAGCGACCAAATAGTATTACTTTTTAAATTCATAACTAGTTGTTTATTGTATTTTATCTATGTTTTTGCAATGGGCTAGCTAAGTAAACTTATTTGTAGTCAGTAAGTTAGTTAGTATATTTGGATTAAATTGTTCTAATTAATAAAAAAGTACGCCCCAAAAAGGGGCATTCATACAACATGATTGTGACAAATAATAGAGTGTTTTATTTATAATAAACTATTTTACAAAATTTCTATTTATTCGGCTACTTAGTGGTTTATTTTCAATGCTTTGCAGTTCTATCTCGATTGCATCACAGGAAATATGTATTTCAAATAAAGACGTTAATAACGATAAACTTAAGCAAGCTAAGCTAATGCCAAATAAAATAATTCCTGTGGCATTAAACTCAATAAATAATGCAAACATTGATAGTGTACACAGTAGAAAAGAGGCTACCCCGTACACTTGCATCGTTCTAATTAGCTTAATACGTTTACGTAAGTTAGTGATTTGAGCCACTACAACAGGCCGAATAGATTCACCTTCACGCGCATTTAGCTCCCTAATTAATTGCGCTAAAACTAAAAATCGGTTTGTATAGGCGAGTAATAGCAGCGATATGGCCGGAAAAAGTAAGCCTGGGGTTGTTAGTGTCATGTTTATTCCTTAAAAGTACAGCATGCTAATAATTTAGCGCAGGATATTGTTAACACAAAATAAATGAGGTGAATATTGCAAAATATTAATAATAACAATTCAACAGATAGCTCTTTTCAATGGGTTACAATTTATAAAGCTGAAAATACCTTGGAAGCGAATATCGTAAAAGGCTTAATACAAACTGCCGCAATAGAGTGTAAAATTAAAGGCGAGATGCTCCAAGGGGCGCTTGGAGAAATTCCATATGATCAGGCGCAAGTTAGTGTGCAGGTTTATGCGATAAAAGAGCGCCATGCGCGGCAAATATTGGTAAACTATCAACAAGTAAAACAATCCGCTCCAGATTGGGTATGCCCTAATTGTAATGAGCATAATGGATCAACATTTGATTTTTGTTGGTCGTGTGAGACGTTAAAGAATGACTAAAGCAAATAATTTTCAGCGTATTAGAGAGCTTAACTATTTACAAAAGGCCGTTTTAGCAAGTGCTTTAATAGAGCGAATGCTGCCAAATTACGGTTTATTTAGCGAAGCAACGGGGTTTGGTGATGAAACCTTATTACGTAATTCGCTTAATGTTTGTTGGGAAAAAATCTTACTGCCTAAAAGTAAAATAGATCTCGAAAAACAAGTTGAAAAAATAGAGCCAAATGTTCCTGAACTTGCTGATTTTGATATGTTTGGTACTTATCCTGCTATTGATGCTGCAACGTCTTTACTTAGTTTAATGCACGGTTTAGTGGCGCAAGATGAGCAAGAGTTCATTAGTGTGAGCAAAATATCTCAAGCAACAGTGGCTCGCTTTATTGAATATCAAATGACGGTTGAAGGTGAGATTGCTGATAACACAGCAGTGAGAGAGCACCCATTAATGCAGTACGAAATTGAAGTATTAGGTGAGCTAATTGATTTTGTAGAAAATATGGGGCGTATTACCTCTGATAGCGTAAAGGCACTTAAAAAGTTTGCCCTTGAAGATGGCCAAACAAATATTGGTCTTACGTTATAAAAGAAGCAAAGTAGAATTTAAAAGGCAGGAGAAGTACAGTGCGAATTTTAGGCATTGAATCGTCATGTGATGAAACGGGTATTGCAATATATGATGACGAAAAAGGCTTGTTAGCTCATCAATTATACAGCCAAGTAAAAGTACACGCTGATTACGGCGGTGTAGTGCCGGAACTTGCATCGCGCGATCATGTTCGTAAAACATTACCACTTATAGATGCAGCATTTGCACAAGCAGGTTGTGGCCCTGAAGATTTAGACGGTATTGCTTATACTGCAGGCCCAGGTCTAGTTGGTGCATTATTGGTAGGTACGTCTATTGGTCGTTCATTAGCATACGGCTGGGATATACCTGCGGTAGCAGTACATCACATGGAAGGGCATTTACTTGCTCCGATGCTTGAGGAAAATACCCCTGAGTTTCCGTTTATTGCATTGCTTGTATCGGGCGGTCATACCATGATGGTTAAAGTAGCAGGTATTGGACAATACGAAGTACTAGGTGAGTCAGTTGATGATGCCGCAGGCGAGGCCTTTGATAAAACGGCTAAGTTACTTGGTCTTGATTACCCCGGTGGTCCACGCTTAGCTAAAATGGCCGAACAAGGCGTAGCAAAGCGTTTTGTATTTCCTCGCCCTATGACCGACAAGCCAGGACTTGATTTTAGTTTTAGTGGTTTAAAAACAGCGGCATCAATCACGATTCGTGAAAATGACGACGACGATCAAACCAAAGCTGATATAGCGCATGCATTTCAAACGGCGGTTATTGATACGCTCGTTATTAAGTGTAAGCGTGCGCTTAAACAAACAGGTATTAAGCGTTTGGTCATCGCCGGTGGTGTGAGTGCAAATACACAGCTTCGACTGCAGCTTGAACGCGTAATGAAGGGTATGAAAGGCGAAGTGTTTTATCCGCGTACTGAATTTTGTACCGACAATGGTGCAATGATTGCTTATGCCGGAATGCAACGTTTAAAAGCAGGGCAATTTGCCACGCTTGATATGAAAACAAAACCTCGTTGGCCTATAGATAGCCTTGAGCCGATTTAATGACTCATATTTTAGATATTTTTGTTTTCATCGGTGGGTGCTTTTTTAGCACCCACTTTTGGTTCTTCCCCACTAAATAATCGAATAATATTAGTACGGTGACGAAATATAATTAACAGCGTGATAAAAGTAACGGGAAGAGTATAAAGTGGCTTTATTAGCCATGTATACAAGGGCGCTAAAGATACAGCTACAAGCGCCGCCAGTGATGAATAGCGTGTTATTGCCACTATAACTAACCAAGTACACACAAGTAAACCTGCCAATGATAAGCCAATAGGTAATAATGAGCCAAATGCCGTTGCTACGGCTTTACCGCCTTTGAAGCTAAAAAACAGTGGGTACATATGGCCTAAACAAGCAGCTACTGCGACTAAACCAAGCTCTAAAGGTTCAACTTCTAAAAAATAAGCCCCCCATACCGGAATAGTGCCTTTTAAAATATCAAACACTAGAACCAAGCAAGCCGGAAATGCTCCGCCTAATCTATAAACATTTGTAGCTCCTGGGTTATTAGAACCACTATTACGAGGGTCTGGGAGTTTGAACAACCGCGACACTAAAATAGCCGACGAAATCGACCCAAGTAAATAAGCTAAAACAAACATTATAGTGGCTAACACGCGCTTCCTTATTTTTTAATTGCTATACCAATTGATAGTGCTTTTAGGCTATTATTGACAGCAAAATTTATCGTAAAAATTATTAACAGGCTATTTAATAGCTAGTTTAGTTATTTTGCTATTGTAGAAGTTATTTTTACATATTTAAACACTGGCTAAACCATATACAGTATTAATTTTATTGATGCTTAGTATAGTTGCTTAGTAGTTTGTTGTTATTTGGAGTATCAATGGATAAGGTTTTTATATCTCAATTGCACGTCGACACTATTATTGGAGTGTACGACTTTGAAAAAGAAAGTAAACAGAGCCTTTATTTTGATATTGAAATGCTAAGCGATATTAAGCCTGCAGCTGAAAATGACGATATTAATTTAGCACTGGATTACTCAAAAGTAAGTGAGCGAGTTATTGAGCACTGCACTTTAAAACCTGTAGAGTTGCTAGAAACTTTAGTTGAACAATTAGCGCATATTATTTTAAGCGAGTTTAATACTCCACAAGTTACTATAAGAGTAAGTAAACCAGCAGCAGTAGCACAAGCGCAAACTGTAGGTGTTGAAATTACACGTGTTAAGGCAACTGACTAAATGGCTCAAATTTATATCAGCCTAGGATCAAATATAAATAAAGCGCATTATATACAATGTGCATTAATTGCACTTAAGCAGCACTTTGAACATATTGTACACTCGTCTGTTTTTGAAAGTGAAGCAGTTGGGTTTGCTGGCAATAATTTTTATAATTCAGTCGTTGGCGCTACAACTGATATGTCGCTTGTTGATGTATGCGCTTTATTAAAACAAATAGAGCGTGATAATGGACGCACAGCGAACGATAAAAAGTTTAGTCCACGAACGCTCGATTTAGATTTACTATTTTACGATGATGTAATTTGCGCTTCTCCAGCACAATTACCACGAGATGAAATAACTAAAAACGCATTTGTATTACAACCTCTTAGCGAGGTTGCCCCAGATTTCTATCATCCTGTTGCTAAACAAACGATTGCGCAGTTATGGAATGAATATAATAACCCTCAACAAAAGCTATGGAAGGTGGAGTTTTCTAACCCATGAGTATCATCGAAATAATTATTTTAGCCCTCATACAGGGATTTACTGAGTTTTTACCAATATCTAGTTCTGCGCACTTAATTCTCCCATCGCAAATTTTAGGCTGGGAAGATCAAGGGCTTGCGTTTGACGTGGCAGTACATGTTGGTACTTTAATTGCCGTTGTTATTTATTTTCGCAAAGAGGTCGTCGACATACTCAGTGCGTGGTTTAAATCCTTTGGAGCACAAGGTACTAGTGATGATAGTAAGCTAGGTTGGTGGATAATTTTAGGCACTGTGCCTGCCGCTATTTTAGGCTTAATTTTAAAAGACTTTATAGAGTTGTACCTACGAAGCGCTTGGGTAATTGCTACTACCACAATTGTGTTTGGTTTATTGCTTTGGTACGCGGATGCAAAAGGTAAGCAAATTAAAACTATTTATCAGCTTAATTGGAAAACAGCACTTATTATTGGTTTTGCACAAGCTGTTGCAATGATCCCGGGAACTTCTCGCTCAGGTATCACGATGACTGCTGGTTTAATGCTTGGAATGAATAAGCAAAGCGCAGCGCGTTTTTCGTTCTTACTGGCAATTCCAATTATTTCTATGATGGGGCTTTATTATACTGCAGAGCTTGCTTTGGGTGACCATGTGGTTGATTGGAATACATTATTACTAGGTGTAGTGCTATCGTTCTTATCGGCTTATGCATGTATATTTATGTTTTTAAAAGTAATAGAGCGAATGGGCATGTTGCCATTTGTGATATATCGTTTATTGCTCGGTGTAGGTTTAATAGTATTTTTAATGATGTAGCAAATAATGACTAATAAAAAAGCCTTCTAATTAAGAAGGCTTTTTTATTATCAAGTGGTCATTTTGGCACGAGTGAAATGCTTACTCGCAATGGTAACTAAGCACGAATTTTGGCATTATAGCGCCATTAAACTTTGCATAGCTGTAAAGTGAGCATACGATTTAAGGAAAGTATATGCATATACATATTTTGGGCATTTGTGGCACGTTTATGGGTGGCATTGCAGCCATTGCTAAATCGTTGGGTCATAAAGTAACGGGTTCCGATCAAAACGTTTACCCACCAATGAGTACGCAACTTGAAGAGCTTGGCATTGAACTGACTCAAGGCTACGAGGTATCTCAATTAGAGCCAAAGCCAGATATGGTCGTTATTGGTAATGCAATGAGCCGGGGTAACCCATGTGTTGAATATGTGCTTGATAAAGGTCTGCCTTATACATCTGGCCCTGAGTGGCTTAAGCATAACTTACTGCAAGATTCTTGGGTGCTTGCGGTTGCTGGTACGCATGGTAAAACAACCACAGCAAGTATGCTTGCGTGGGTGTTAGAGTACGCAGGTTTAAAACCAGGTTTTTTAATTGGCGGCATAGTGCAAAATTTTGGTGTATCGGCAAAAGTGGGTGAAACGCCATTTTTTGTTATTGAAGCCGATGAATACGACACTGCTTTTTTTGATAAGCGCAGTAAGTTTGTACATTACCTCCCGCGTACACTTATCTTAAATAATCTTGAATTCGATCATGCTGATATTTTTGAAGATTTAAACGCAATAAAAAAACAATTTCATCACTTAATGCGTACATTACCTCAAAGCGGCAAGGTAATTTGGCCAAAGCAAGACGTAGCGCTTAATGATGTAATAGCACAAGGGCTTTGGAGCGAAAGCGAAACGCTAGGCGATGATTGGAGCTATGAATTAATAAAAGCCGATGGAAGTGAGTTTAATGTATTACTTAATGGCGAAAAGCAGGGCACTGTCTGTTGGCAAGCAATAGGGGAGCATAACGTTAAAAATGCGATTATGACTATCGCAGCAGCGCGCCATGTGGGTATAGCCATTGATCATAGTATTGATGCGTTAGGAGAATTTATTAGCCCTAAAAGGCGTATGGAGCTAAAGGCGGATATAAATAATATTAAAGTGTATGACGACTTTGCGCATCACCCAACAGCAATTAAAACTACGCTTGCAGGATTGCGCGCAAAAGTAGGCGATGAAAAAATTATCGCTATTTTAGAGCCGCGCTCAAACACCATGAAAATGGGCGTACACCAACATACATTATTAGATTCACTGCGTGATGCTGACAACGTACTCCTTTTTGAACCAGAGAATCTAAATTGGTCGCTAAAAGAGCAAGCAGATAAAGCAGGCATGCAGTGCTTTAGCAGCACGCAAACAATTATTGATACGGTGCTTGAAAATATTGAGCCTAATCAGCATATTTTAATTATGAGCAATGGCGGCTTTAATGGCCTTCATCAACACCTTGTTGATGGCTTAGCTGATAAATACAGCGGAGAATAGTGTGCAATTTAAAGATAGAATTACGCTCGCTTTTAGTGGTGCATCGGGTGCGCCTTATGGGCTTAGGTTACTTGAAGTATTACTAGAGCAGCAATTTCAGGTCTACGTTCTCATTTCAAGTGCAGCACGCGTGGTGCTTGATACAGAATCAAATATTAAGCTCTCTGGTAATGAAGATAAAGCCACAGAGCAGTTAAGTACGCTGTTTAATGCCAAACCTGAACAGCTAAAAGTATACGGTAAAGATAACTGGTTTAGCCCTGTGGCTTCGGGCTCTGCTGCTCCTAAAAAAATGGTAGTATGCCCATGTAGTGCCGGATCGGTTTCTGCAATTGCAGTGGGGGCGTCTGATAATTTATTAGAGCGCGCCGCTGATGTGGTAATTAAAGAACGCGGACAGCTCATTTTAGTGCCTCGCGAAACACCATTTAACGAAATTCATTTAGAAAACATGCTTAAGTTATCTCGTTTAGGGGTAACAATTATGCCAGCCGCACCTGGTTTTTATCATAAGCCACAAAGTATCGAAGACTTAGTTGATTTTATGGTGGCGAGAATTTTAGATCATTTAAACATTGAGCATAACCTAACAAAACGTTGGGGTTATGGTGAGGGTAAGTAATGAATAAGCAAAATATTGCTTTAAATATAGAAGGCCTTACCAAGGTTTATAAAAATGGTGTTGAGGCTATTAAAGGCGTTGATTTACAAGTTGAAGAGGGCGATTTTTTCGCTTTGCTTGGTCCAAATGGAGCTGGCAAATCAACTACTATTGGTGTTATTTCGTCACTTGTTAATAAAACAAAAGGCAAAGTAGAAGTATTTGGCTGTGATATTGATACTGATTTAGAAGCTGCAAAAGCGCATTTAGGCTTAGTGCCGCAAGAATTTAATTTTAGTCAGTTTGAAACGCTTAGCCAAATACTGGTTAACCAAGCCGGTTATTATGGTGTGCCACGTGGTGAAGCCCATAAACGTGCTGATAAATACCTAGCACAGCTGGGTTTATTAGAGAAAAAAGACAAGCAAGCACGTACGCTTTCAGGCGGAATGAAACGTCGATTAATGATTGCACGCGCCCTTATGCACGAGCCAAAATTACTTATACTTGATGAGCCAACAGCGGGTGTAGACATAGAACTTCGTCGTTCAATGTGGGATTTTTTACGCCAAATAAATGAGCAAGGCGTTACTATTATTTTAACCACACACTACCTTGAAGAAGCTGAGTTACTGTGTAAAAACATAGCGATTATTGATTCTGGTCGAATTGTGGAAAACACCACCATTAAAGCACTGCTTGCAAAACTTGATAAAGAAACCTTTATTTTAGATTTAAAAATGCCAGCAAACCCTGTCACGCTTGAAGGTTATAAGTTTACGATGACGGACGATCATACTGTTGAAGTAGAAGTCGCTAAATCACAGGGCTTAAATGCGGTATTTAGCGCATTAACAACCCAAGGTAATACAGTATTGAGTATGCGAAATAAAGCAAACAGACTAGAAGAGTTATTTGTAGGATTATTAGAGCAAGGGCGGGGCGAATAAATGTTTAAATATGGCGTAGCCTTAAAGAGTTTATGGATTAAAGAGTGTATTCGTTTTTTACGTATCTGGGTGCAAACCTTAGTGCCGCCAGCAATTACGATGAGCTTATATTTTGTTATTTTTGGTAACTTAATTGGTTCACGTATTGGTGATATGGGCGGCTTTAGTTATATGGAGTTTATTGTACCTGGCCTTATAATGATGTCGGTTATTACTAATTCCTATTCCAACGTAGCCTCTAGTTTTTATTCAACAAAATTTCAAAAAAGCATTGAAGAGCTTTTAGTTGCACCTGTGCCTAATTACATCATTGTACTGGGTTATATGGGCGGCGGTATGACGCGCGGTATTATGGTGGGCTTTATAGTTACTTGTGTATCGTTGTTATTTGTTGATATTCAAATTCATAATATTTTTGTAATTATGGCGACCGTTATTTTAACCTCAGCTGTGTTTGCTTTAGGTGGTTTAATTAATGCAATTTACGCAAATAGCTTTGACGATATAAGCATTATTCCCACCTTTATACTAACGCCATTAACTTACTTAGGCGGTGTATTTTATTCAATAACGTTATTGCCAGAATTTTGGCAAAACGTATCGCAAATAAATCCTATTATTTACATGGTAAATGCATTTCGCTATGGCTTTTTAGGTGTGTCGGATGTTGATTTAAGTGTAGCGCTAGGTGTTATTTTGGTGTTTATTACGGTGTTATTTACTTTAGCGCTAACTTTAATTAAAAAAGGTGTGGGGCTAAGACATTAATGAGTGATGCAAATTCACGTAGTATTGTATCTAATCAAGTGGGTATTCACGAAAAGCTTGATGAAATAGTAAATAAGCATTTAGATGCTGAATTTAAAAAGCCAATTGCAGCGCATACGCAAACTGCATTTGACGAGGTTAATGCTAAAGTACAAGCCTTTAGTGGCCCGCTTATTTTGGACTCGTGTTGTGGCGTGGGTGAAAGCTCAGCTAACTTAGCTAAGCGCCACCCTGATGCACTTATAGTTGGAATTGATAAATCTTCGCACCGATTAGATAAGCATGATGTTGAATATAAGCAAACCGACAGTGGTCAGTACATCTTAGTGCAAGCAGATTTAAATGACTTTTGGCGTTTAGCGGTAGCCGCCAATTGGCAACCTACGCACCATTATTTGTTGTATCCAAACCCGTGGCCTAAATCTAAGCATATTCGTAGGCGCTGGCATGGCGCAGCTATTTTTCCATTTATTGTTAAGTTAGGTGGAAAATTAGAAGTGCGCAGCAATTGGGATATTTACGTTAAGGAGTTTGCTCGGGCGCTTGAATTAACAGGCAACCCTTGCGATGTAACACTTTATGAGTCAGACGATGCAATTACGCCTTTTGAGCGTAAATACTGGGCCAGTGGCCAGCAAAGCCACCGACTCGTTATAAACTTACCTAGGGCGTGTTGACCTTTCGTGATTGATTTTGCAGCAGCATGTTTGGTTTTTAGGCAAGGCGGAGCCTATGTAGTGTGGTTATTCCCCATAAATAGGCGATAACGCAGCATAAAGACCAAACATGTGCTGCCCTTTGGGTTCTTTCTAGGGACGATTAACTCTTTGTTGCTCAGTTTTTACTTAGCCCACTAGGTTACAAACCTCGCGCCGCGATTTAATCGCCCCTAGATTGAACAAATTTCAATCCACAAAGATCAACACGCCCTGGTTAAAGTAAGTTAAAGTGCTAATTCTTCTGTAACCGTATTAACATGTGGCACTGGGTGGGCAAAATAATTGCCTTGCATTAGTGTCACATTCGCCTTTTTAAGTGCGGTTACTATGGTTGCATTTTCTACCGACTCTGCCATTAATTGTAAACCAAGTTGATTAGCAAAGCTGGCTATATGCTCAATAAACAAGTAGATATCTTTGTCATTCACTATTTGCTTTATTAGTGCGCCATCTAATTTAATACCATCTACTTCAAGCTTAAGTACGTTTGATATATTTGAATAACCACTACCAAAGTCATCAATAATAACCTTAACGCCTTTTGTTTTAACCATGCCAATAAATGCTTTTACTTCAGAGAAGTTGGCAATAGCTTGGGTTTCTAAAAGCTCTAATGTGATATTACCAGGATGCGGATAGCGCTTAAGTTCGTCCGCAATAAACTCACTTAAATTAGGATCGAGCATATCTTGTGCTGTTATATTTAAACTCCAGCAAATATCGGTTTTTCTAAAGCGACTAACACATTGTGAAAATATAGTACGGGTAAGTATTCCGTCCATTCTTGAGCGGGTAACAACATTTAAAAATGCATCAGGTTTTAATACTTCCCCTTGCGCTGTTACCATTCGAGCTAAACATTCGTATTGAACGACCTTATTGGTATTTGTGTCAATAATGGGTTGAAAGTAAGGTACTATACGATTGTTATCAAACGCTTCTCGCACTTCTTTAGCCATTTCTACATTGTATTGATATTGCGTTTTTACATCGTGTAGCGCTTTTGAGTAGTTAACTACACTATGCCTGCCTTGTTTAGCTTGCAGCGCTGCTATATGAGCGTTTTCAAGTAGTAGCGATTTATTACCACTGGCAATACCTGCACATAGGGTTATGTAGATAAAAGGGTCAGTTAATACCGGTGTATTAAAGTTATATGTTTTTACGAGGTCGGTAAATTCGTCATTACTCATTTCCTTAGGCGCGAGTAATACTATTTTATTTGTTGCTAGTCTGTATATATGGCAATGCGTAGAGCTTCTAAGTTTAAAGTGAATAAGTAAGTTTTTCATTACCTTGTCACCCACTTCAGTGCCATAAAAACTGTTTATATCTTCTATTTCATTAACCCAAATAACGGCTAATTGCATGTGATGAGCATTACTTTTTTTAATAAAGTACTCAAGTGCAATATGATTTGAAAAACCAGTACTTGAGTCAGTTGCTAAAGACCGTTTTAGTAAATAAATATATATGGCGGCAACGAGTATCGCGATAAAAAAGAAGAAGCTAGCCATTGCAGCTGCTTTTGATACGCTTTCTTTAAGTTTCTCGTTTAAATCATAAATAGTTATATCGGCACCCGTTAAATAGGTATTGCCGTTGATTGGGTCAACGTAAGGAATAAAAATTGTTTTAAAGTGGCCCCACTGATCGCTCGATATTTCAAATACTGGCTCTGTTGAATAAAAAGCACTTATATTTGCATCGGTAGCTTCAGGGTAGAGATCTAAAAATTGAGTTACCTTGCCATTATTCTGATCGTCTTGCGTGTAGCTTGATGAGCTAAAAAGCACCTTACCGTCTTTTAAAATCATTGAATAGACATAAGCAATATCAAGTGCTTGAGCAAACTCAGAGAGTTGTTTACTTTTATCTTGATAGTAAGAAAAACTTATATTATCGCCTTGATTAACCGCACTTAAATAATCGTCACCTAAAATATGTTTAACGCTGGTGGCGGCATTAAGTAAGCGATTATCAACCGACTGCATTATTTCAGCACGCGTGGTTTGGTAAGTGTAGTAAACGTAGGTTAGCAAGCTTATTAAAAACAAGCTAAAGCCTGCCACTATCCAACTAACTTTGACTCTTCCTTCTGGCATATGTGTCCCTTTTTTGTTATCAAATTTATTATACCCAAAATAAGTAAATGCCCAATAAATAATTAGGTTTGGTAGAGTTTTAATTAGGGTCTGTTTATCTTTGCGGATTATAATTTGTTCAAACTAGGGGCGATTTAATCGCGGCGCGAGATTTGTAACCTAGTGGTCTAAGTAAAAACCGAGCAACAAAGAGTAAATAGACCCTAGGCAGAACCCTTTGGGCAGCGCCTGTTTGGCATTAATGCTACGTTATCGCCTATTTATGGGGAATAACCACACTACATAGGCGCTGCCTTGCCTAAATACCAAACAGGCTGCTGCAAATTTAACCTTGAAAGATAAATAGACCCTAAATTATCATTTTTTTGTCATCGCTTTGATTGCTTTTATAGGTTTAAACGAGACATTTTAGTTATATTGCAGTAAAGTTAGCGCAATTTTTAAAGAAACACGATTGCTCCAAATGTCCTAATAAGTAGGCGTTTTTGATGGGTAAGCGCGTGTTTTAGCTACACACACACTAGGTATTAAGATGGATCAAAAGCGTTGTGCCGTCGCCTCTAAAGAAAGCCTTAAGCGTATATTTACTGTACCTGAAGCGCCAGACTCAACTTTAAGCAAAATCGAGCTTGAAATTTCGAGTAATTTAGCAGGTTTTCTAAACGAAAATATAGCGGCAATTGAAAAACCATTACATGAAATAGAAAAAGATTTTCAATCGGCAGTGATCCCAGAAGATCCAACGTTTGTCTCTGCTTATGCCCAAGACATAATGGAGCAGCTTGTTGCACATTCTGTGCATACAGCTGCGCCTAGTTTTATTGGTCACATGACCTCTGCCTTGCCGCACTTTTTATTACCGCTGTCAAAATTGATGGTAGGGCTAAATCAAAATCTAGTAAAAATAGAAACATCTAAAGCGTTTACGCCTCTTGAGCGTCAAGTGCTTGGGATGATGCATCATTTAGCTTATGGGCAAGAAGACTCATTTTATTCTAAATGGATGCACAGTGCTAAAACCTCATTAGGTGCATTTTGCTCTGGTGGTACGGTTGCTAATATTA
Organism: Pseudoalteromonas sp. SG43-3; assembly: GCF_014164385.1. Lineage (NCBI taxonomy): Bacteria > Pseudomonadati > Pseudomonadota > Gammaproteobacteria > Alteromonadales > Pseudoalteromonadaceae > Pseudoalteromonas > Pseudoalteromonas sp. SG43-3. The sequence continues at coordinate 76,549 of NZ_JACJFC010000020.1, read as the reverse complement.
CTGCGCTTTGGATTGCGCGAAACCGCTTATTAAAACCTGATGGCGATTTTAGAGGCATAGGTGCACAAGGCTTAATTGCTGGTATGCTGCATTACGGTTATAAAGGTTTAGCAGTATTAATATCAGAACGCGGGCATTACTCGTTAGGTAAATCGGTTGATTTACTCGGCATTGGTCGCGATAACTTAATTGGTATTAAAACCTGTGAAAATAATAAAGTTGATGTAGGAGCTATGCGCGAAAAAGCACGTGAGCTTGAAGCGCAAGGCATTAAAGTAATGGCGATTATTGGGGTCGCGGGGACAACCGAAACCGGTAATATTGACCCACTTGATGAAATGGCCGACTTAGCACAAGACATTAACTGCCATTTTCATGTAGATGCAGCATGGGGGGGAGCGACCCTTTTATCGAGTACGCACCGTCCTTTACTAAAAGGGATTGAGCGAGCAGATTCAATTACCATCGATGCACATAAACAAATGTATGTACCAATGGGAGCGGGTTTGGTTTTATTTAAAGACCCCGCTGCAACTGATGCAATAGAGCATCACGCTGAGTACATATTACGTAAAGGTTCAAAAGACTTAGGTAGCCACACGCTTGAAGGCAGCCGACCGGGTATGGCAATGTTAGTACACGCTTGCTTACGTGTTATTGGTCGTAAAGGTTACGAAATGCTGATTGATCGCAGCATCAAAAAAGCACATTACTTTGCTGATTTAATTAAGGCTGATGAAGACTTTGAGCTTATTTCGGAGCCTGAGTTGTGCTTATTAACGTATCGTTATGTACCTAAGCAAATTAAACAAGCAATAGCCGATGCAGATGCTGCAACTCGGTTAGATATCTTTGCTTCACTGAACCGTTTTACTGCGAGTATGCAAAAGCGTCAACGCGAGTCAGGTCGCTCATTTGTATCACGTACACGCTTAACGCCTTCTAAATACGACAATCAACCAACGGTTGTATTTAGAGTGGTTCTTGCTAACCCGCTTACCTCAGGCGTTATTTTAAAAGAGATATTAGCTGAGCAAAAAGAGTTGGCTGCAACAGATCCGGTATTCAAAAAATACTTGAGAAAGTATATGTAATCTAAATACAAAAAAGGGTCCATAAGGACCCTTTTTTAATATCAAAGAATGGTTAATGTAAAATACGTGCTCTAATTGTACCCTCAACAGCGCTCAGTTCTTTAAGTGCTACTTCAGATTGATCTGTATCAACATCAATAACTACATAACCAATAGATGCGTCTGTTTGTAGGTATTGCGCAGCAATATTAATACCGTGCTGTGCAAACGCTTGGTTAATTTGCGTTAGTACACCTGGGCGGTTGTGGTGTACGTGTAATAAACGGCTACGATTAGCAAGCTCAGGTAGCGATACTTCAGGGAAGTTAACCGCAGTAATAGTTGAGCCATTATCTGAATATTTAGCCAATTTACCCGCTACTTCAATACCAATGTTTTCTTGCGCTTCTTGTGTAGAACCACCAATGTGCGGCGTTAAAATAACATTGTCGAATTGGCGCAGTGGCGATACAAATTCTTCATCGTTAGATTTTGGCTCAGTAGGGAACACATCGATTGCTGCACCACTTAGTTTTTTCTCTGTAAGCGCTTCTGCAAGAGCATCAATATCAACAACAGTTCCGCGTGATGCATTGATCAAAATAGACCCCTGCTTCATAACTGCAAGTTCTGCTGTACCAATAAGGTTTTTAGTTTGCGGTGTTTCTGGTACATGTAAGCTAATAATATCAGAGCGTTGTAACAGCTGAGTAAGGTTATGAACTTGTGTTGCATTACCCAGTGATAACTTATCTTCGATATCGTAAAACTCCACGTTCATACCGATATTTTCAGCCATAATACCTAGCTGAGTACCAATGTGACCGTAGCCAATAATACCTAATGTTTTACCACGTGCTTCAAACGAACCATTTGCTGTTTTTAACCAGCCACCACGATGAGCCGCTGCATTACGCTCTGGAATACCACGTAATAAAAGTAGAATTTCGCCAAGTACAAGTTCAGCAACTGAACGAGTATTAGAAAATGGAGCGTTAAATACAGCAATACCACGTTCGCGTGCAGCATCTAAATCAACTTGGTTTGTACCAATACAAAAACAACCAATAGCAACTAGCTTTTCAGCTGAGTCTAATACGGCTTGGTTAATATGAGTACGAGAACGAAGTCCTACAAAGTGAACATCTTTAATGCGCTCTTTAAGCTCGTCCTCAGGTAAGGATGTTTTAACGTAGTCGATATTGCTGTAACCGTTACGTTTTAGCGTTTCAACAGCGCTTTGGTGAACACCTTCAAGCAAGAGAATTTTAATTTTGTCTTTTGCTAACGATACCTTACTCATAACCTCATCCTATTTAATTTGTGGCCCATTTTTGGTACCGATAATCACTTTATCAGCACCTCGCATCGCAAATAGGCCGTTGGTAACTACGCCAACAATTGAATTTATTTGTGTTTCAAGTTGTTTGGCATTGGTAATTTTTAAGTTAAATACATCTAATATAACGTTACCATTATCGGTAACTACGCCTTGGCGATAAACAGGGTCACCACCAAGTTTTAATAATTCTCGTGCAACGTAGCTGCGCGCCATTGGAATAACTTCCACCGGAAGCGGGAAGTCGCCCAATGTATCTACCAGCTTTGTGTCATCAACAATACACACAAACTGTTTTGCAACTGCAGCTACTATTTTTTCACGTGTTAGTGCTGCGCCGCCGCCTTTAATCATTTCGTTTTGAGCGTTTATTTCGTCAGCGCCGTCAACGTATACATCTAAAGCATCAACGTTATTAAGTTCAAACACTTCAATACCTAACGCTTCCAAACGTGCAGTTGACGCTTCTGAGCTTGATACAGCGCCTACAATAGTGTCCTTTACTGAGCCAAGGGCATCAATAAAGTGATTAACAGTAGAGCCTGTACCGACACCTACAATGGTGTTTTCTTTTACAAACTCGAGTGCTGCCCAAGCAGCTGCTTTTTTTAATTCGTCTTGTGTCATTGCTTTGTGCTCATGTATGTCAGAAATATGCGGTTAGTAACCAAAATTAAATGTTACCAACAGTATGTTTTATCTGGGGTGATAATGGTTTCAAGTGGTACGTCCCATGACTCGATTGGTAGAGCATCAACTTTTTGGCATTCATGTGCAAGGCCAATTAGTTGCGGTTTTTGCCAATTTTGTTCATGTAAACGTGCCAATGTCCGGTCGTAAAACCCACCTCCCATTCCTAGGCGATTACCTTGTTTATCAAATGCCACTAATGGCATAAGGAGGTAATCAAGCGCTGGTAATGGGCATATTTGAGAGCAGTTCAGCTTAGGCTCCAAGATACCATAGCGATTTGCCCTCATGGGTGAGTTTTTCTCATAGCGCTGAAATAGTAAATTAGCGCCATTGAATGGGTGTATTATAGGTAGATAAATAACGTGGTTTAAGTTCCATAATTCTTTAATTAACAATGAAGTGTCTAGTTCTCCGTCGTTACTTAAATAAATGGCAATATGCTTTGAATTCGTTGTATTTTCGCTTTTTAAGTGTTGAATAAAATTCATTTTTAGCGATTGCGCAGCAATTATTTGCTGATTATTTGACAAGTTTTTACGGGTGTTACGAATTTCAGCTCTTATTTGTGCGCGTTTATTGCTCATTAAACTAATTAGCCATTTTTAAAAAGAGAATAAATCGGGAAAAATTAAAAAAACAGCCAGTACGACTAGCAAAATGGTGGCAGTTGCAATCAATGAATATAAAAGTAAGTTACTGCGTTTTTTAGGAGTCGCTAAATCCTCATCTAGCATTAGGTCGTCATTTTGCCATTCGTCTACACTTTCGTCTGGTGTATTTAATTGAGCTTCAGGAAGGCGTTGCTCTAGCTCATCTAGCTTTTCTTCAAGGCGTATTAAGCTGCTAGTGATGTAATCAAGTGCATCAAAAATACGTTCATCACGTTGGTTGTTATTTGCAGCTGCGGGGGAGCTATTTTGAATCGCATTTGAAACAGCTTGCAGCTTACTTTTAATACCTAGGCTTGCTAATAATTTAGTCTGTTTTAACGCTTTGTCTTTATCGCTTGGCGCAAACAGCGGCTTACCTTTAAAAAAAAGAGCTACTTTTTCATCTGACGTTTTTAATTTTGCAGCTAAGTTTGCGCACGCTGTTTTTATGTCAACGTTATCGGCAAGTCCTGCAAATATAACGCGAAAGTTATCGGCCATTTAACTATCCCTAAAGCTTTTATAATGAAATGAGTATATACCTAAAGTACAAAAGAATTCGAGGTCGATTTTATAGTTATTTTGTAGACGCACTACAAACAATGTAACTGATAAGTTTTAGATACAAAAACGGCCCTATTAAGGGCCGTTTTTAATTTACTTCAACACTTTTAGCTTAAAGGCCAGCAGCTGCACGAAGTGCATCAGCTTTATCTGTACGTTCCCAAGGGAATTCGTCACGACCAAAGTGGCCGTAAGCCGCTGTAGGAAGGTAGATAGGGCGCTCTAAATCAAGCATTTGAATTAAGCCGTAAGGGCGCAGGTCAAAGTGTTCACGAATAAGCTCGATTAAACGGCTTTCTTCTAACTTGCTTGTACCAAACGTTTCAACGCTGATAGATGTAGGCTCTGCAACACCGATTGCGTAAGAAACTTGTAATTCACATTTATCAGCAAGGCCAGCCGCAACTACGTTTTTAGCAACGTAACGTGCAGCGTATGCAGCTGAGCGGTCAACTTTTGATGGATCTTTACCAGAGAAAGCACCACCACCGTGACGAGCCATACCACCGTATGTATCAACGATGATTTTACGACCTGTTAAACCACAATCGCCCATTGGTCCGCCAATTACAAAGCGACCCGTTGGGTTAATGAAAAATTTAGTCGCGCTTGTAATAAGCTCTGCAGGAAGTACCGGCTTGATGATAGTTTCCATCACCGCTTCTACTAAATCTTTTTGCGAAATGTCTTCGCTGTGCTGAGTAGATAGTACTACTGCATCAATACCTACTGGCTTACCATTTTCGTATGCAAAAGTAACTTGAGATTTTGCATCTGGACGTAACCAGTTAAGCTCGCCGCTTTTACGTACTTGTGCTTGGCGCTGTACTAAACGGTGTGAGTAAGTAATTGGCGCAGGCATTAGTACTTCTGTTTCGTTACATGCGTAACCAAACATAAGACCTTGGTCGCCAGCACCTTGTTCTTCTGGGCTAGTACGGTCAACACCTTGGTTAATGTCAGGAGACTGTTTACCAATAGTGTTTAAAATTGCACATGAATCTGCATCGAAACCCATGTCTGAATGCGTGTAGCCAATTTCACGTACTGTTTTACGTGTAATTTCTTCAATATCAACCCATGCGCTAGTAGTGATTTCACCACCAACCATAACCATACCTGTTTTTACGTAAGTTTCGCACGCAACACGGGCATGAGAGTCTTGCTCTAGGATAGCATCAAGTACCGCATCAGAGATTTGATCGGCGATTTTATCCGGATGACCTTCAGAAACTGATTCAGAAGTAAATAAATGTTTTGCCATTGTATTTCTGCTCACAAATATTGCGCTTCACAAACGTCGGTATTAGCGCTAAAAAATTAAGGGGCGTATTTTATCGAAAACAAAACACCTTGCATAGTGTTTTTACGCCTAGACGTCTAAATAAAATTACTAATAACTTTTTGGTCTTAAAAAATATTCATAATGCCTCACTTTTATAGGGTTTTTAATTGCACACAGCCCCCACAATAAGTAAGAATGGTCGATATAAACAAACCCAAGTTACTTGGGTGCATAAACAAACACATAAATACCCGCGCAAATACACATAAAGGTAGGAGAATTCATGCCATCTCGCAAAGAACTTGCAAATGCTATTCGCGTCTTGTCAATGGACGCAGTACAAAAGGCCAAATCTGGTCACCCTGGAGCCCCTATGGGCATGGCTGATATCGCAGAAGTATTATGGCGCGATTATCTAAAACACAACCCAACAAATCCAGAGTGGGCTGACCGTGACAGATTTATTCTTTCAAACGGCCACGGTTCAATGCTTATCTATTCTCTATTGCATCTAAGTGGTTACGACTTACCACTGGACGAAATTAAAAACTTCCGTCAAATGCATTCTAAAACACCAGGTCACCCTGAATATGGCTATGCACCAGGAATCGAAACTACTACGGGTCCATTAGGTCAAGGGATCACAAATGCCGTAGGTATGGCAATTGCTGAAAAAGCGCTAGCTGCACAGTTTAACCGCGAAGGTCACGATATTGTTGATCACTTTACCTATGCATTTATGGGCGATGGCTGCCTTATGGAAGGTATTTCTCATGAAGCTGGTTCACTTGCAGGCACATTAGGTCTGGGTAAACTTGTTGCATTTTGGGATGACAACGGCATTTCAATCGATGGTGAAGTAGAAGGTTGGTTTACAGATGACACGCCAGCTCGCTTTAAAGCATACGGTTGGCATGTAATTAGTGGTGTTGATGGCCACGACAGCGATGCTATAAGTGCTGCAATTGCAGAAGCTAAAAGTGTTACCGATAAACCATCACTAATTTGTTGTAAAACAATTATTGGTTACGGCTCACCTAATAAATCTGGTAGCCACGATTGTCACGGTGCACCACTAGGTGATGACGAAATTAAAGCGTCTCGCGAATTCTTAGGTTGGACTGGCGATGCGTTCGAAATTCCTGATGATATTTACGCACAATGGGATAGCAAAGAAAAAGGTCAGCAGCTTGAATCAAGCTGGGACGAAAAATTTGCAGCATACGCAAAAGCATACCCAGAGCTTGCAGCTGAATATAAGCGTCGTATTAATAATGAACTGCCTGGCGATTGGGCTGAAAAATCTCAAGCGTACATTGAGCAATTACAAGCAAACCCTGCAAACCCAGCGTCTCGTAAAGCATCGCAAAATGCATTAAACGCATTTGGTCCGTTATTACCAGAATTTATGGGTGGCTCAGCCGATTTAGCAGGCTCAAACTTAACAATTTGGGATGGCTCTAAAGGTTTAACACACGACGATGCAAGCGGTAACTACATTTACTACGGTGTACGTGAGTTTGGTATGTCGGCAATTATGAATGGTATTGCCCTTCATAAAGGCTTTATTCCTTACGGTGCTACGTTCTTAATGTTTGTTGAATATGCAAAAAATGCCGTACGTATGGCTGCATTAATGAAGCAACCAAGCATTTTTGTATACACGCACGATTCAATCGGTTTAGGTGAAGATGGTCCAACTCACCAACCAGTAGAGCAAATTGCAAGCATGCGTTTAACGCCTAACTTATACAACTGGCGCCCATGTGACCAAGTTGAGTCGGCAATTGCATGGCAACAAGCTATTGAGCGTAAAGACGGTCCTACATCGTTAATCTTTACTCGCCAAGGTCTTGAGCAACAAGCGCGTGACGCACAGCAATTAAGCGATGTTAAAAAGGGTGGTTACATCCTTAGCTGTGACGGCAACCCTGAAATTATTTTCATTGCGACAGGCTCTGAAGTGCAACTAGCACAAGATTCAGCAACTGAGCTACGCAGCCAAGGTAAAAAGGTACGTGTTGTATCTATGCCATGTACTGATGCCTTTGAAGATCAAAGCGCAGCATACAAAGAAAGCGTATTACCGGCATCTGTTACACGCCGCGTAGCAGTAGAAGCAGGTATTGCTGACTACTGGTACAAGTACGTAGGTCTAAATGGCGCAGTAGTAGGTATGACTACCTTTGGTGAGTCGGCACCTGCTGGTGAGCTGTTTGAGCACTTTGGTTTTACAGTGGCAAACATTGTAAGCAAAGCAAACGAGCTTTTTTAATCGCTTTGATTAAATAAAGTAAGTAATTGAAAAACCCGCACATGTTGCGGGTTTTTTTATGCCCTAACATGAAGCAACTTCACCTTGAACAATGCTGCTTTCCTTGCAAGAAAGTAAGCTATCAGGCAAGGTAGTGCGATAAAATTTATAAATAAAAATCTTAAATTAATAGCAGGAGCTAAAAATGCCAAAGTTCGATAACGTAAGTGTAGTAAAAAAAGCCAATGTATATTTTGACGGAAAAGTGTCGAGCCGTACCGTTATTTTAGGTGATGGAGAAGCGAAAACTTTAGGCTTTATGCAACCAGGTGAGTTTGTTTTTGATACAAACCAAAAAGAATGCATGGAGCTTTTAGCTGGCCAATGGGATATTTTATTACCAGGGGCAAGTGAGTGGAAAACATTTAACGCAGGTGAATCGTTTAATGTTGATGCAAATGTAAGCTTTAAAGTAAAAGTATCTGATTTTGCTGACTACTGTTGTTCGTACACAGATTAATCAATACAGCTAGACGTCTGAAAGCCCATGTACTATGGGCTTTGCATAAACTTTGCGCAACACATGATTTAAATCACCAAAAACCGTAAATAAACCTCAAATATCTCTCTTTTTTCCTTGTGTTAATCTAAATAGCCCCCAATACTATTTATGAGGTAACAAATAAAAGGATACCCTATGAAAATTAATCTTTCTGGTCACCATGTTGAAGTTACTGACTCTATTAGAGAGCACATCAACGAAAAATTTTCAAAAATCGAGAGCCACTTTCCATCGCTTATTGCACTCGATATTATTTTGTCTAAAGAGCATCATAAAATCCAAGCTGAAATTAGCACTAATTACGAAGGCACGCGCATATCGGTAAAAGGGGAAAACGAAGTTATGTACCCAGCCATTGCAAGCGCAGCTAAAAAACTCGATGCGGCACTAAAACATCGAAAAGGGCAGATAAAAGCAAACTTACACGAAAAGCCTGTTAGCACTACACCTGAAATCGCACACGAGATCATCCAAGAGATGGATCTTAAATAAAATTTAGTCACAAAGTATTGTAAAAAAGAGCCGTATGGCTCTTTTTTATTGCCTGTAATTTAGGTAAGTTATGCGTTCTTGCAGTTTATTGATTAAAAAAATTAATAAAAGCAGCGTATAACACACATATTTTGAGAAATTAATGCACACAACAAAAGCAGTATGGAAGTCTCGACTAGGTGCGCTTGGACCTGGAATACTCATGGCAACAGCCGCTATTGGCGGTTCTCACTTAGTTGCCTCTACGCAAGCTGGGGCAATATTTGGCTGGCAATTATTTTGGCTTATCCTCGTTGTTAATGTTTTAAAGTACCCGTTTTTTCGCTTTGGTATGGAATACACACTCGCCACTAAAAATAGCCTAGTGGAGGGCTATAAAAGCAAAGGCCCGTTTTATTTTTACAGTTTTATCGGTTTAAACATTGTAGCCGCCGTAGTTAATACCGCTGGCGTATTACTACTTACTGCAAGTTTACTGCATTACGCGTTGCCCGTAGTGATAGAAGTAACACTGCTATGTTGGATATTATTAGGAGTGTGCTTAGCCATATTATTGTTAGGGCACTTTAAAGCGCTCGACAGTGTGGCCAAAGGCATAATGGGGTTATTAACGCTGGCTACCGTTATTGCGTTAGTTATCGCGTTTAGTAATGGCCCAATGGCGCCTGCTGATTATGTTGGTCCATCACCATATGAGCTTGCTATGCTGAGCTTTATGGTGGCTTTAATGGGCTGGATGCCAGCCCCTATCGAAATATCTGCATTAAGTTCTTTATGGCTAAAAGAAAAACAAGCCCAGCAAACAGTTTCTAAAAGCCAAGGCTTGTTCGATTTTAACGTAGGTTACTGGCTTACAGCTGGCTTAGCCTTGGTATTTTTTAGTTTAGGTGTATTAGTGCAGTACGGGCAGACCAGTAGTATAGAACTCGGCGGTGTTGCGTTTGCCAAGCAGCTTATTGATATGTACGCATTAACAATAGGCGAGTGGGCAAGGCCGCTTGTATCAGCAATCGCTTTTTTATGTATGTTTGGTACTACACTTACCGTGCTTGATGGTTACGCGCGTACGCTTAACGAATCCCATAAATTACTTGGCTTTGGGCAATCAAAACACAGTCTAAATATTTGGTTAATACTACAAGCACTTGCCGGTATGGCCGTTATTTTATTTTTTAAATCAGCCCTTGGCCCCATGCTTACGTTTGCAATGACACTTTCATTTGTTACAACGCCTGTATTTGCATGGCTCAACTTTAGCCTTGTGCGATCAGAGCCTGCTATTAAGCATAGCGTTTTACTACGTAGTTTAACGTGGTTAGGTTTGGTGTACTTAGTTGGGTTTGCTGTCGCTTTTGTAGTGTGGAAACTAGCAGCCTAAATACAGCCACTTACTTTAGGGTTTTAATTAAAACCCTAAAGCATTAAATTCTAGGATTAAACGAGGTATAAATGGATATTAGAATAGGTGAGCTTTCAAACCCACACGTTATAAAGCTACTACAAGCGCACCATAACGATATGCTAAAGCACTCACCTGTTGAGAGCGTACATGCACTTGATGTGAGCAAACTCACTCAGCCCGATATAATCTTTTATAGCTTATGGATTGATAATAATTTAGCGGGTGTTGGCGCATTAAAAGCGCTCGATGCCACTCATGGCGAAATTAAATCAATGCGCACCTCAAGCAACTATTTACGCCAAGGCATCGCTGCTAAATTGCTCACGCATATTATTGAGCAAGCAACTTTGCGAGGTTACAAAAAGTTAAGCTTAGAAACAGGCACTGCCGAGGCGTTCTTGCCCGCACAAAAGCTTTACACTCAATTTGGTTTTAAAGAATGCGAACCATTTGGTGATTATGAGCTAGATCCGTACAGCTTGTTTATGAGTAAAGCGCTTTAAAAGTGAGTAAGGGATATAATGGCTTATAAAGTTGAACTTAAAGCTCCAACACTGGATGAATTTACTAACTTACGCGCACAAGCAAAGTGGCAAAACCCTGACGATAAAACATTAAAAGTAAGCATTGAAAACTCACTTTTTTGGGTTGCCGTATACGATACTGATAAGTTAATAGGCACTGGTAGAGTAATCGGTGATGGCGCAATGTATTTTTATATTCAAGATGTAATTGTTGCGCCAAGTTATCAAAAACAAGGCATAGGTCATTTAGTTATGACCCACATTGAAAACTATCTAAACAACACCTGCTCTAATGGCGCTACTATAGGTTTATTAAGTGCTCACGGTAAAGAAAGTTTTTATACACAATATGGTTATGTAAAGCGTGATGGAGATGTTTTAGGGCTCGGAATGTGTAAGTTTATTAGCAAGTAATAATAAATATTGCTGCATGATATCAAGATTATTAATATAACTTTCAAAGGTATGGCGCAATGAGTAAACGTAATTTATTTTCAGAATTAACTACAGCACTTGTGGACGCTAAAGCGCATTCACAAGGAAAGCTTACGTTACGTTCTCATGCAGTAAAGGATATCAACGACCTTGCTATCTCATTCGATGAAATAGTGAATATTCGAGAAACATCCAGCTTACATTAGCAAGAACGTTCGAAAATTCGGATTAACAACGCAGTGCACCTTATGGTCAAGCGATAACATTGCTAAAGCCTGCGCAGTGTTATCTTGAAACACTAAACCATATAGCGGAGTTATAAGCTTTATGGAACTCATTTGAGTAAATTAGGCACTTAGACAAACTTGGCTATTTATTATAATAGGCAAAAAAAGAGACGTGATCCGTTACTTGTAAAATATAGGTTATCTTAAAAGGAATTTATCTTTGAAAAAATTGTTAGTTGAGCCTGAAAACGATAAGTGGCAAGAGTTAGTAAAATGCGTTTCTTATTCGCAATTAATAGAAGATAATAATATCTCTGATGCTATTGGGAATGGAAGTTACAAAACAGATATTCATCTAAATAATTTGGAGTTTAAAGGTGATCTGTATTTAGAGAATTTAGTTTGCCCGAAGCTTTCTTTGAGTGGGGTTTCAGCAAATAGGATTTATATAAAAAATCTCTCTGTAGAGAGTTTAGAAATTCGTCTATTGGAATGTGATTCTATTCACTTTATTGACCTTAAGACTAACAATCTCTATGTTAGGCATATAGATACTAAAGACTTTGATATTGGTTTATCTAACATTAAATCTCTATGTATATTTAATGTTAAGTCAAAAGATACTTCTATAAAGTTAAAAGAAAATAAAACTATAGATATAAGAGATATTGAGTGTGTCACCTTTGATTTAAGCTCAAATGAACTACAGATGGATAAACTTGTTGTCTGTAATCTGGATGTAAAAAACGCCCATTTCGACCTTCCATATATTATTAATAATTTTGAGCTACATGGCTATATAGGAGGGAATTGTTCTTTTTGGGAAAACAGTTCCAATGATAAAAGCAGGCCAGACGCTGTTTTTATAAGGTGGTGTATTTTAAAAATACAAATTAGCTGTAATTTTTTAGGAGATTTTCAGCTTCATAATTTTATTACTCACAACTTTAGCCTTTCCTATTCAAATACTAAACATGGTTCTATTGATTTTAATGGCGTAACTCCCTTTTCAGCGTCATCATTACTCCGTATTACCTCAAATAGATTAGATAACAATAAGTTTTACGCTTGTGATTTTAAAGGTTTCGGTGATAAGAAAAGTATGGTGAGTGAAAATTCGTTTAACTCGAGTTTATCTCATGGAACGACATGGCCTAGTTACGGAAGGTACGATGAAAGCTACCATTTAAATTTTAATGAGTATTTGAATGGTAAAAAATATTATTACGAGTCTTTGAGTAATATGTGTGATTTAAGTGGTGACTCGTTTGGTAAGTACGCATACCAAAAAGAAGCTAAAGATACAGAGATGGAATCAATAAAGCATAATAGCAATTTTTTTGTCGTGGATTATTTACCTCTAATATTGAGCAAAATATTTTCTAAGTATAATACAAGTTGGTTAATTGCTTTGGTTTGGATCGTTTTATTTAACTTTTCATATTTTATTTATTTAAATTTCTCTTTGCATGATTTAGTCACGGCCTTTAATCCTGTTCATCGCTTGGAAAGTCTGAACTTTCTTCGTGACTCACAACCTGTTGACTCTAAGTTTTATTTCATCAATTTTATCATGAGGATTATAAATTCATTTTTAGTTTTTAAATTTATTAAATCCTTTCGTAAATATTACTGACAGCTTCTATAGTTATTTAACTCAGCTCTTTTATCGCTCTACTTATCCCATCCAAACTCAGCGGGTACATTCTGTTACCCATCAACTCTTTTATAAAGCCAATTGATTGATAGTACGGCCAGTGTTCAACGGGTTGTGGGTTGAGCCAGGCGACTTTATCAAAGTGGTTGGTAATGCGTGCAAGCCATGCACTGCCGGGCTCTTCATTGTAGTGCTCTACCGAGCCGCCGGGGTAGGCTATTTCGTATGGGCCCATAGTAGCATCGCCGACAAATATGACTTTGTAGTCGCTGGTAAATTTATTGATCAGCGTCATGGTGTCAATCACGTTTGAATGGCGGCGTGTGTTGTCTTGCCAAACGTGCTCGTATAAACAGTTATGAAAGTAGTAAAACTCTAGGTGTTTAAATTCGCTGTGGGCGGCGCTAAATAGCTCTTCGCAGGTGTGGATGTAGTCATCCATTGAGCCGCCAATATCAAACAGCATCAATACTTTTACTGCATTGTGGCGTTCGGGTGCCATTTTTACATCAAGCATGCCGCCTTGTTTTGCAGTCGCGCGAATAGTCTCGTTTAAATCAAGCGTGTCGCTTGCGCCTGTGCGGGCAAACTTACGTAACTTTTTAAGGGCGAGTTTAACTGTGCGCGAACTAATTTCTCTGTCGGTGTCGAGGTTTTTGTATTCTCGTTTATCCCACACTTTTACTGCTTGGCGGTTACGATTGCCGTCTTGCCCTATACGCACACCTTCTGGGTTATAGCCGTATGCCCCAAAAGGTGATGTGCCGCCAGTACCTACCCATTTATTACCGCCAGCGTGGCGTTTTTGTTGCTCTTCTAAACGCTCTTTTAGGGTTTTCATAAGCTCATCGAGCCCGCCCATAGCTTTAAGTTGGGCTTTTTCTTCATCGCTTAGGTTTTTTTCAAACTCTTTACGTAGCCAATCTTCAGGTAGGTTGTGCTGTTGCTTTAAGCTCTCGAGCAAATCAAGGTCGGCAATACCGCTAAAGTAGTCGCTAAAGGCTTTATCGAATCGATCAAAATGCGTTTCATCTTTTACCATGATGGTGCGCGCTAGATGGTAAAAGGCGTCTACGTCGGCAAATATAACGCCTTTTTTTAAGGCGTTAATTAAATCGAGCAGTTCGCGCAGGCTTACAGGTAGGCGGTATTCACGCAGTTTGAAGAAAAACGCAATCAACATCTTAACGGCGGCTCATAAAGGCTAATTTTTCGATTAGGCTTATATCTTGCTCATTTTTAAGTAATGCGCCAAACATTGGCATTAAACCGCCTTTTTTAGCTTTGTCGTGCAGTGTTTTAGCGTCTATGTCTTCAGCCATTAAAAGCTTTAACCAATCGAGTAATTCGCTGGTGGAAGGTTTCTTTTTAAGGCCGTTTGCTTCGCGCAGGTTAAAAAACACTTCAAGTGCTTGGCGTACTAAATCCTGTTTAACGTTAGGGTAGTGCACGTCAATAATTTGCTGCATTTCGTCGCTGCTAGGAAAATCAATGTAATGAAAAAAGCAGCGGCGTAAAAATGCGTCCGGCAATTCTTTTTCGTTATTTGATGTGATGATTACAATAGGGCGCTCTTTTGCGACAATGCGCTCGTTAGTCTCATAAACATGAAACTCCATTTTATCAAGCTCAAGTAGTAAGTCGTTTGGGAACTCTATGTCGGCTTTGTCTATTTCATCAATTAAAAGCACTGGGCGTTTGCCGTTAAGCTCTGCATACGTAAATGCCTGCCAAAGCTTACCTTTAACGATGTAGTTGCCAATATTGTGTACACGCTCGTCACCTAGTTGGCTGTCGCGCAGGCGCGAAACCGCGTCGTACTCGTATAAACCTTGCTGCGCTTTAGTAGTCGATTTTATATGCCACTGAATAAGCGTGGTATCTAAGCTTTTAGCCAACTCCTCAGCCAGCATGGTTTTACCTGTGCCAGGTTCGCCTTTAATTAAAAGTGGTTTTTCGAGCATAATGGCAGCATTTACAGCTTGTTTAAGCGCGCTACTCGCTATGTAATTGTCAGTTGAATTAAATTGCACGGTGTACCCTTGTCTGGTCTGAGCAGTAAGTTATTTTGTTATAATGCCATAGTTAAGCAGCAGGTCCAATATAAGCAAAACGCTGTATGACCTCACCTTCTTTTTCAACAGTTTCTAAAAACATACTAAGTGGGCGCGCCCATATACCAAATTCACCATAAAGTGCTTGGTAAATCACAAGCTGTTCCTCGGTTTCGCTATGGGTGGCAACATGAATAACTTTATATTGCGGGCCTTTGTAGTGTTGGTATATGCCTGGTTTTAGGGAAAGTGGTTTTATTGCTGTAGTCATGTTTTGATCTCTTGTATAATTTGGCTCTGCACTTTTAATGTTAACTAATTTGCCAATACTATGAACTATATTTCTTTAGATGATTACAAAAAGGCGTGGGTTTTTCGCCACAAAGATTTACCTGTATCTGATGAAGACGCAGCAAAAATAAAGCCTATGAGCGACGAGCGCGCAGCCGTACTTTGGACAACCATGGTGAGCCGTGAATTTGATCACCCTGATTTTTTTGAAGACACCGATTGGTGTGGTCAAGAAAAAAGCTTTAGCCAAGAAGTAGATTGGCAAGATGCGTGGGAAAATGGCGATGCGTTACCACCAGAAGCAATCTTAACGTTTTTAGATTGGGAAGCTAACACCACGGTTTATTTTTGTATGGCACGCGATAATATTATCGAAACGACGTTTGATGTATTTAAACGCAATTGGCAAAACTTTATGTTTTTAGCTGATGGCAGTTTATTGATTGGTAAAAAGCGTAATACGGTTGTGCAATTTTTAGAATCAGGTAAAGCAAAATTAGGTGAAAAGCCAAGCGCTTAAAATAGTGCGCTGCGCTTAAAAAACATTCAATACTGTGTTATAAAACATTTACCTGAATATTTTTGAGTACAGCTTTTGGTCGCTAAAAATCAGTCACTTGGTGCTCAACAGCAAGTTGAAATTTGGCAAACTGATGCACAAAAAGTGTTGTATGCACAATTGTGCAATGCGTTTTATCAGCGTGAGGTTCAGCGATTAGTTGCAGAGCCTAATGCCGATAAACTGCGCCGCCAGTTAAAAAGCCTACCTTATTATATTGAGCGAGCGGCAACGTTAGTTGCCAATGGTGACACGCCTTTTACGCTTGATGCACAAAATGGTACGTGGCTTGAAAAGCAAAAACCGACCCCACCCGATGTGAATGTTCAAGCTAATGAACTTTTTTATCAAACGTATGCCAAAGTGGGGCTTATTGTGCCCGTTATATTGCATGGCTACGATCAGGTGCGTCTTAGAATAGACAGTATCGATCAGTTAGGCGAAAATAAGCTGCATTGTAACGAGCTTGGTTGGTTTGATTTTTTAGGAAATGGGCTAGAGCAGCAAAATGCTCAGCTAATAAAGCCAAGTAAAGTGAGTTTAACCGCTGCATGTTGCGGGCATCAGTGGCAATTTTCGAAGCGTTGCATGCCACGGGTTTTATCACTACGCGAAATGCTTTTAGCGGGTAGTATTAATTGGCGCAATTTAAAGCGCCCCTTAGCGTATTAAAGTTAAGGTATTTGGAATTTAAAATAAGGAGTGTTAAATGCGTATTTTTCAAGTTGGCTTACTGTGCTTAGCACTGTTTGTACAATACAGATTATGGTTTGGTCATAATGGTTTACAAGACTACACACGACTAAAAGGTGCAGTAACGTCGCATCATCAAACCAACGAAAAACTCATTAAACGTAATAAAGTACTTAAAGCAGATATTGAAGACTTAAAGCTTGGCCAAGAAGGCATTGAAGAGCGTGCACGCAACGAATTGGGAATGATTAAACCGGACGAAACATTTATTCGTGTTTTACCGGGCAAACAATATGACAAATAAACAGACTATTGCAGCAATTGTACCTGCTGCGGGTGTTGGCAGTAGAATGCAGCACAATGCGCCTAAGCAATATATACAATTAGCCGGTAAAACCATTTTAGAACACACCTTAGCTAAACTTTCTCAATTACCTCAATTACGCACTATTGTTGTTGCCCTTAGCGACAGCGACCCCTATTTTGACGAACTCCCACTGCTTGATAATCGCATTGTGCGAGCCAGTGGCGGAAAAGAGCGAGCCGACTCGGTGCTCAATAGCTTACTTTTTTTAGCGCCTAACCCGCCTACATGGGTGCTTGTACATGATGCTGCTCGTCCATTAGTTAATATCAGTGATATAGAACGTTTAATTGATGAATGCATTAACGCTGATGAAGGCGGTATTTTAGCTAGCAAAGTAAAAGACACTATAAAACGCGGCCACACTCATGCCCTACAAACTGTGCCGCGAGATGATTTATGGCAAGCACTTACCCCGCAGTTTTTTAAATATGACGAGCTTAAAAATGCACTGCAAAACGCATTAGCAAGTGGGGCTACTATTACCGATGAAGCCAGTGCAATTGAGTGGGCGGGTAAACCGGTTAAGCTTGTAGCAGGTCGTAGCGATAATATTAAAATAACCACGCCAGAGGATTTAGATCTGGCTGGGTTTTTATTACATAAACAACAAAACGAGAGTGGATTATGATACGAATTGGCCATGGTTTTGACGTACATAAATTTGGCGGCGAAGGCCCGTTAACTATTTGTGGTGAAAAAATTGATTACCCACAGGGCTTTTTAGCGCACTCAGATGGTGATGTTGCTATTCATGCATTATGCGATGCTATTTTAGGCTCACTTGCAATGGGTGATATTGGTAAGCACTTTCCCGATACGGCAAGCGAGTATGAAAATATCGATAGCCGTATTTTACTTCGCCATGTGGTGGGCTTAGCTAAAGAACAAGGTTATGTACTTGGTAATGGCGATGTGACTATTGTTGCTCAGGCACCAAAAATGTTGCCACATATTCAAGCTATGCGCGCTAATTTAGCCAGCGATTTAAATTGCGACCTTAGCCAAATTAACGTTAAAGCCACTACTACCGAAAAGCTAGGCTTTGAAGGGCGCAAAGAAGGTATTTCGAGCCATGCGGTGGTTATTATGAGTAAAGAGCTTGCGAGTACAAAAAACGCATGAGCGATTTAAATTATTTATACGGTGCACCGCTTTCTAAAGCTGATTTTAAAACCACAGCTGAAGACTTTATGGTTGATGAAGACTTAGGTATAGAATTTACCGGCAGTGGCGAACACGTGTGTTTGCAGGTGGTTAAAAAAGGCGAAAACACGCAATACGTTGCAAAGCTAATTGCACAGCGTGCGGGTGTTTCACCGCGAGACGTAAGCTATGCAGGCATGAAAGATCGCCACGGCGTGTGCTCACAGTGGTTTAGTGTAAAAGTACCAATTAAAAAGCCTATCGATTTTAGTGATTTAAATAGTGAGAGTATTTTTATTGTGTCGCAACAGCGCCACGACCGTAAGTTACGTACGGGCTGCCACAAAGGTAATAAATTTACTATTACGCTTCGTAACGTAACCAAGCCACTTGATATTTTATGTCGTATTAACGCAGTACGCGCAGGTGTGCCTAATTACTTTGGCGAGCAGCGCTTTGGGCATGGCGGTCATAACTTAGTTATGGCTGAAAAAATGTTTGCCGGTGAGCGTATTCGCGATAAAAAGTTGCGCGGTATTATTATTTCAGCAGCACGGTCGCATGTATTTAATCAGTTAGTGAGCTTACGTGTAAAAGAGCATGGTTTAGCTAAAACAATGCACCGTGAAGTATTTATGCTCAGCGGCAGCAATGCATTTTTTGAAGATGCAATTAATGACGAAAACATAGAGCGATTAGCTACCGGCGATATTATGATGTCGGCACCTATGGTGGGAAAAAGCGAAAAAGGCTTAACCGAGCAAGAAAAAGTATGGCTTGCACCTTTCCAAACATGGTGTGATGGTTTAGGTGAGTTAGGCCTTAAAAATGAGCGCCGAATGCTGCGCTTAATTCCACAAAACTTAACCGTTGAAACACTTGATGAAACCACACTAAAACTAAGCTTTGGTTTGCCAAAAGGGTGTTTTGCAACTGCATTATTACGTGAGCTGGTGGATTACACTGATGCTAGCCCTCGAGAGCGCAAAGAAAAGGATAATGGCATAAATGAAGATACTGTTAAGTAACGATGATGGCGTAAATGCCAAAGGCATTGCGGTTTTATATCAGGCGCTTATACAAATTGCAGATGTAACCCTTGTTGCACCTGATCGCAACTGTAGTGGTGCGAGTAATTCTTTAACACTTATGAACCCGCTACGAGCGACTACACTCGAAAATGGTTTTATGTCAGTTAATGGCACACCCACTGATTGTGTACATTTAGGTGTAAATCAGCTAGCTGATGAAAAGCCAGATCTAGTTGTTGCAGGTATTAACCATGGTGCCAATTTGGGTGATGACACGCTTTATTCCGGTACTGTTGCCGCTGCAACTGAAGGTCGCCATTTAGGTCTGCCTGCAATTGCGGTATCGCTTTGCTCACATAATGGCGATCATTTTGAAACAGCCGCTGCTGTTACCGTAAATATTATTAAAGGCTTGGCTTCGCATCCGCTTCCAAAAGATCAAATAATAAATATTAATGTGCCAGATATTCCATTAAGTGAATTAAAAGGGGTGCAAGTAACACGTTTAGGTGCTCGTCATAAAGCTGAAACGATGACGAAACAAACCGATCCTTGGGGGCGTGATATTTATTGGTACGGATCGCTTGGCACCGAAAGCGATGCTGGTGAAGGCACCGACTTTTACGCAATCAATAATGGCTATGCCTCAGTTACGCCACTGAGTGTTGATATGACAGCTAAAGATAGCTTAAAGGCAGTAGGAGAATGGTTAGCCGATTTGGAGATTAATCGTGCTCGCTAATTATACCCGCAGTGCTAAAGCGCTTTCTGACTTACTAAAGCGTGAAGGTGTTGAAGATACGCAAGTACTTAGTGCTATAGCTGATATTCCGCGCCATATTTTTATAGATGATGTGCTAAAACACAAAGCCTATGAAAATACAGCGCTCCCTATTGGGCAAGGGCAAACAATTTCTCAGCCTTACATAGTAGCGCGCATGACAGAGCTACTTCGTTTAGCTGGTGTGCGCAATAAAGTGCTAGAAATAGGTACGGGATCTGGGTATCAAACTGCAATATTGGCCAAAACGTTTACAAAGGTTTACTCGGTAGAGCGTATTAAAACACTTCAGTGGCAGGCAAAAAGACGTTTGCAGCAACTCGATTTATATAATGTAACCATGAAGCATGGCGATGGTTGGCAAGGCTGGCAATCACAAGCGCCGTTTGATGGTATTATAGTGACTGCTGCGGCCTCTAAAGTTCCGCAAGACTTACTTGCTCAGTTGGCCGATGGTGGCGTGTTATTAGCCCCAATTGGTGAGAGCGATCAAAAATTAGTAATGGTTATCCGCAAAGGCGATAATTATAAAGAGCATGTTATTGCTCCCGTTAGATTTGTGCCGTTAGTACCTGGCGATATTGAATAGGAATTCATTTTGAAGTTGTTTACCAAGTTATACGATATGGCCCTAGTGTGGGCAAAACACCGTCATGCGGAACGTTACTTAGCTGCTATGAGCTTTGCAGAATCAGTTTTTTTCCCGATACCACCTGATGTAATGCTTGCACCTATGTCACTTGCGCAACCAAACAAAGCATGGCGATTTGCAAGCTTTGCCACAATAGCATCGGTTATTGGTGGAGTGGTTGGTTACTTACTTGGTTTTTGGCTATTTGAACCCGTTGTAGAGCCATTGATTGCACAAATGCACTGGCAAGAAAAGTTTGATATAGCACTAAACTGGTTTAAGGATTACGGTGTTTGGGTTGTGTTTTTAGCCGGTTTTTCGCCTATACCATATAAAGTATTTACGATTGGCGCAGGTGTTTTACAAATGGCATTTTTGCCATTTTTAATAGCATCAGCCATTGGGCGCGGTGCGCGATTCTTTTTAGTTTCAGCCTTAATGAAGTGGGGCGGAGCTCAAATGGAGCGAAAATTACGTCAGTATATTGAAATACTTGGTTGGGGATTAGTGGTATTAATTGCGCTAGCTTACTTTTTATTGCGTTAAGCGTTAAAAATATCAATTTTCTAATTTAGGGGAAAAATACAATGAATAAACAGTGTTTACTGTATGTAACTATATTTATTAGTATTTTTCTCTTTGGTTGCTCTTCTCGCCATGTTCCTGCACCTGTTAGTAGCTTAAATAATAATGTTAATGATTTAGGTCATACTGTTAACATTAATGGGGTTAGCTATAAAGTACAAAAAGGAGATACGCTCTACTCTATTGCCTTTAGTGCTGGGCAAGACTTTAGGGAGTTGGCAAAAAACAATTCAATTCCATCACCTTACACAATTTTCCCTGGGCAAAACATCTCCTTACTCCCTAAGCCCGAAAAAACAAAAAGGGATGGAAATTATACGAATTCGAGTAAAAAGTCTATAAAAAAATTACAAAAAAATAACAAAATTTTAAAGAAAGAGCTTGATCCCCCAAAACAACGAGAGTATGTTCAGAAACAAGCCAGTAACAAAATTAGTAATACTAAACGTTTGTCGAGCAGTAAAGTTAAGTGGTTTTGGCCTGCACAGGGCAAAATTACCAAACGCTTTTCTAATAAGGAAAACGGTTATAAAGGTTTACAGATTACTAATCGCAAAGGGGCTTCAGTCTTAGCTGCGGCACAAGGAACAGTGGTATACGCGGGTAACGCCCTTCGAGGTTATGGTAGTTTAATCATATTGAAACATAATGATGATTACCTAAGTGCTTATGCACATAACTCGAAATTACTTGTTAAAGAAAAGCAGAAAGTTAAGGCAGGACAAAAAATAGCAGAAATTGGTAATTCAGAATCTCCGGTCACCGCGCTTCGCTTTGAAATCCGCTACCGAGGGCAAGCTGTCAATCCTGCTAAATACCTACCCTAATTTTTAGGTATTGATAATTGCTCGGGAGAAGGCTTATGGCTAGCGCAGCAAAACTTGACAAACATACTACGACTGACGAAAAGTTCGATGACATCGATGTTGATGAAAGCACAGCTCTACTAGATAAAGTAGACGACGATGAAATCTTTGCTAAAGAAGAAGTAACTAAAAATCTTGACGCAACTCAACTTTATTTAGGCGAAATTGGTTTTTCTCCTTTGCTTAGTGCTGAAGAAGAAGTGTTTTTTTCTCGCAAATCACTTCGAGGGTGTGAAGCCTCACGTAAACGTATGATTGAAAGTAACTTACGTTTGGTTGTTAAAATAGCACGTCGTTACAATAATCGCGGCCTTGCTCTACTTGATTTAATTGAAGAGGGTAACTTAGGCTTAATTCGCGCAGTTGAAAAATTTGACCCTGAGCGTGGATTTAGATTCTCTACTTACGCTACATGGTGGATACGTCAAACAATTGAACGTGCCATTATGAACCAAACGCGTACCATTCGCTTACCTATTCATGTAGTTAAAGAGCTTAATGTTTATTTACGTACAGCGCGTGAGTTAACTCAAAAGCTTGACCATGAGCCAACAGCTGACGAAATTGCAGCTTGCCTAGATAGACCCGTTGAAGACGTTACTAAAATGCTACGTTTAAACGAAAGAATTGCATCAGTAGACATGCCTATTGGTGGCGAAAACGACAGTGTACTACTTGATATCATTCCTGATGAAAAAAGTGCTGGTCCTGAAGGCGAAGTACAAAATAATGATATTAATAAACATATTGTTGATTGGTTAGGTGAATTAAACCCTAAACAACGTGAAGTGCTAGCACGTCGATTTGGACTGCTTGGCTATGAGCCATCTACACTTGAAGATGTAGGTCGTGAAATAGGCTTAACACGTGAGCGAGTAAGACAAATTCAGGTAGAGGCATTACGTCGTCTAAAAGACATTTTGCAACAAGAAGGTTTAAGTACAGATAGCTTGTTTAATCAGTTTTCGTAACTAGTTAAATAGTTTAAGAGACTATGTGTGTTAAAAAGCCGAAGAGTTTATTCTTCGGCTTTTTTTATGCTTGTAAATTAGGTGATATAAATTACAGCAATGCTTTTAGTTTATATAACAAATCGTGCGCTTGGCGTGGCGATAAATTATCAGGGTCGATTGCGCTTAACTGCTCTTCAACTTCTGAAGGTGTACTTTGTGCAATTTCGTTATTAAAAGTAAAGGCTTGTTGCTCTGTATTTGGTGCAGTAACGCTTTGATGATTTTCAAGCAACTTAAGTTTTTGCTTTGCTTGTGCAATCACAGCTTTTGGCACACCTGCAAGAGCTGCTACTTGTAAACCAAAGCTTTTGCTTGCTGCACCGTCGAGAACTGTATGCATAAACGCAATCGTGTCATTATGCTCTATTGCATCAAGGTGTACGTTTACAAGGCCCGTAGTTTGCTCAGCAAGTTCTGTTAATTCAAAGTAGTGCGTAGCAAACAATGTTTTAGCAGATATTTTTGATGCTAAATGATCGGCTGTTGCATACGCAAGAGAGAGTCCATCGTAAGTACTTGTACCGCGACCAATCTCATCCATTAATACTAAAGACTGCGCAGTTGCATTATTTAAAATCGTTGCTGTTTCGGTCATTTCTACCATGAAGGTTGAACGCCCTGATGCTAAATCATCGCTTGCACCAATACGTGTAAATATGCGGTCGATATTACCAATTTTAGCGCTGTCAGCGGGTACATAACTGCCAATGTGAGCCATTAAAACAATAAGTGCCGTTTGGCGCATATAGGTTGATTTACCGCCCATGTTTGGACCGGTAATAATTAGCATTTTACGTTGGCTGTTTAATTCAACAGGGTTAGCAATAAACGGTTCTTTCATTACTTGTTCAACAACAGGGTGACGACCTTGCTTAATGCTTATATTGTCGTTATCGCACAATTCTGGTTTTGCATAATTGAGTGCGAATGCACGCTCAGCTAAATTGTTTAAAACGTCTAAATCGGCCAATGCTGCTGCCATCATTTGCAACTGCTCAATATGTGGAGCAATAAATCTAAACAGCTCCTCGTATAGTTGTTTTTCAAGCGCGAGAGCTTTTGATTGGCTACCGAGTACTTTATCCTCGTGCTCTTTAAGCTCTGGAATAATGTAGCGTTCGTTATTTTTAAGCGTTTGGCGACGAATGTAGTCGGCTGGCACTAAGTGCGCATTAGCTCTACTTACTTCAATAAAAAAGCCATGTACGCGGTTATAACCAATTTTAAGCGTACTAATGCCCGTACGTTCGCGCTCTCGCAGTTCTAATTGCTCAAGGACATCAGTGGCACCTTTGCTTAAGTTACGCCACTCATCAAGTTCACTATTGTAACCTGGAGCAATAACACCACCGTCACGAATAAGTACCGGTGGGTTTTCTATCACAGCTCGTTCTAATAACGCTTGTAAATCAGGGAGTTCAGGCGAGTGCTTGATGATACCTGCTATACGAGGATCGTTAGCGTCAGCTAACAAAGTATGCAGTGGTGCAAGTGCTTGTAGCGCACTGCGCAGGCGAGTTAAATCACGCGGGCGTGCAGTACATAAAGCTAGGCGTGCAATAACACGCTCTACATCACCAATCTCTTTTAATGATTCGTGTAATTCACCGCAAAGCTGCGCATCTAAAATAGCGCTAATGGCATTTAAACGTGAATTTAGCTCGTCTTTATTACGAATTGGTGTATGAATACGGCGCTTAAGTAAGCGAGAACCCATAGGTGTGGCTGTTTTATCAAGTACTTGAGCAAGTGTATTTTCAAACCCGCCTGATAAATTAACAGTTAATTCTAAATTTTTACGGGTAGCGGCATCTAAAATAACAGCGTGTTCGTTGTGCTCAAGCGTAATTGCACGAATATGCGGCAGTGCAATACGTTGTGTATCTTTTACGTATTGCATTAGGCAACCTGCAGCAACAAGCGCGCTATGGGCTTTATCAACACCAAAGCCAACTAAATCTTTAGTACCAAACTGATCGCATAATAAATGCTGAGCCGTATCTAAGTCGAATTCCCACTCTGGGCGACGGCGAGCGCCTTTTATATGTTCAATTAAATGAACGTTTTCAAAGCTTTCGCTATACAGAAGTTCGGCTGGTGATAGGCGCTGAATAGTTGAGCTAAAGGCTTCGTCGGTATTTACCTCGACAATATTAAAACGACCAGAGTTAATGTCTAAATAAGCAATCCCGTATAAGCCTTTTTTACTTTGCCAAACGCTGGTAAGGAGATTGTCTTGTCGTTCTTGTAAAAGCGCTTCATCAGAAATTGTACCGGGTGTAACTATACGCACTACTTTACGATCAACAGGGCCTTTACTGGTTGCAGGGTCTCCCACTTGTTCGCAGATAGCGACTGACTCACCCATTTGGACTAGACGTGCTAAGTAGTTTTCTACCGCATGGTAGGGTACGCCAGCCATAGGAATGGGATCGCCGCCAGCTTTACCACGATGAGTTTGCGAAATATCGAGTAATTGAGCGGCGCGTTTAGCGTCATCAAAAAAAAGTTCGTAAAAATCGCCCATACGATAAAACAATAAAATATCGCGATGCTCTGATTTTATTTTTAGATACTGCTGCATCATAGGGGTTTGTTGTTTTATAGTGTGTGGTGCATAAAGATCAAACGACATGTATTTACCCAAAGGCTGAATATGGAATTACATCAAGAGATTAAAACACTTGCTGCGCAATTAGGCGCTATTTTAACGGATAAATGCTTATGGATCACTACTGCTGAGTCATGTACTGGTGGCGGAGTGAGTTATGCGCTTACCGATACACCTGGAAGCTCAGCTTATATCGACCGTGCATTTGTCACTTATAGTAACCAAGCAAAGCAAGATTTGCTCAATGTTAGTGCTAGTACATTAAATCAATACGGTGCTGTGAGCGAGCAAACAGTCCATGAAATGGCAGTAGGTGCTATTAAAGCAACAAACGCTAATATATCTATAGCTGTATCGGGCATTGCAGGGCCTGGCGGGGCGACAGAAGGTAAACCTGTTGGACTTGTATGGTTTGGCATACAAATTGATGACAAAGTACTGACCTTTAAACAAATATTTACTGGTGATAGGGCTCAAGTAAGACTGCAAGCTATTGTATTTGCATTAAAAAGTGTAATAGATGAGATAAAATGAAAAAATTAGCTTGATACTGTGATTTCATACAGTATACTTGTTCGCATTAGCTGGATTGGAGAACAAAATGAACGATAACAAACAAAAAGCGTTAGACGCAGCACTATCACAAATTGAACGTCAATTTGGTAAAGGCTCAATTATGAAATTGGGTGACAACAAAGCGTTAAACATTGAATCTGTATCTACAGGTTCACTAGGTATTGATATTGCCTTAGGCATAGGTGGCTTACCTATGGGACGTATTGTTGAAGTGTATGGTCCTGAGTCATCTGGTAAAACAACGCTTACTTTACAAGTTATCGCAGAAGCTCAAAAAGAAGGTAA
Organism: Pseudoalteromonas sp. SG43-3; assembly: GCF_014164385.1. Taxonomy (NCBI): domain Bacteria; kingdom Pseudomonadati; phylum Pseudomonadota; class Gammaproteobacteria; order Alteromonadales; family Pseudoalteromonadaceae; genus Pseudoalteromonas; species Pseudoalteromonas sp. SG43-3. The sequence goes on along the minus strand of NZ_JACJFC010000020.1, from coordinate 49,906 downwards.
AACATGTGCCTTCATTGATGCTGAGCATGCTCTTGATCCTGTATATGCACAAAAACTAGGTGTAAATATTGATGACCTTTTTGTATCTCAACCTGATACAGGTGAGCAAGCACTAGAAATTTGTGACATGTTAGTACGTTCAAGCGCAGTAGACGTCGTTATTATTGACTCGGTTGCTGCACTTACACCAAAAGCTGAGATTGAAGGCGACATGGGCGACTCGCACATGGGCTTACAAGCACGTTTAATGTCACAAGCATTACGTAAGCTTACTGGTAATATTAAACGTTCTAACACGTTATGTATTTTCATTAACCAAATCCGTATGAAAATTGGTGTTATGTTTGGTAACCCAGAAACAACAACGGGTGGTAATGCACTTAAGTTTTACGCATCGGTACGTATTGATATTCGTCGTATTGGTTCTGTGAAAGAAGGTGATGAAGTTGTTGGTAACGAAACCCGTGTTAAAATTGTTAAAAACAAAGTAGCGCCGCCATTTAAACAAGCTGAATTTATCATCATGTATGGCGAAGGTATTTCTAAGCAAGGCGAGTTAATTGATTTAGGTGTTAAGCATAAAATTGTTGAAAAAGCAGGTGCTTGGTACAGTTACAGTGGCAACAAGGTTGGCCAAGGTAAATCTAACTCAATTAAGTTTTTGAAAGAAAACCCAGAAATTGCAGATGAGATTGAAGGTAAGTTACGCGAAATGCTTTTACTAAAAGCAACTATTGAACCTGAAGACGGTGAAGATAAGTTAGGCGACGATCCAGACCTTTAAACTGCACCCAAATGAGTTTTTAAGCTTGATTTGACCCGAGCTTTGAAAAGCGCTAATCAGTAATGATTAGCGCTTTTTTGTTATTAAAAACTTACATCAGGTTAGATAAAATAAAAACGACACATTAAAAATGTGTCGTTTTTTTCTATTGAATTAAAAAAATCTAGAGTCTTTAATTAATCAAATATATTTATAATTGCCAGTTTACAGATAGGGCGTAGTTACGAGGTGCACCGTAGTAACCTTGTGCCCAGTACAGGCTGTGCAAATATTTTTCACCGGTGGTGTTATTTACATTGAAAGTGACTCCTACGTTATCTGTAATTTCGTAAGTGGCCATTAAATCAAGTAACCCGTATGCATCTTGGTGAGTAGTGACGCTTGCAATACCATTTGCATCTTCGACTTGAACTCGGCTAGTTGAATCCTGCCAGCGATAGTTTGCACCAAATGATAAACCATCAACTAAAGGTACTTGGTAGGTTGCGGCCACTTTAAGTTGGTTTTCAGGTGTGTAATCTTTAACTAAATCATCACCATCAATAGTTAGGTTACTAAAACTTACACTTGCGCTTAAATCATCGGTTATTCGACCACTTAGTTCAACTTCAAAGCCGTTGCTGTTAATACCATCTGCTGCATAATAACGCGTATCACTAGGTAGTGAGTCGGGTAAAGCTATGGCAAGCCCTTCCTGCTTTGCATCGAAGTAAGCAAAAGTTACGAAAATTTGGTCATCAAGTAACTGTGCTTTTATACCAACTTCACTGCTTTTACCTATTACGGGAGCTAATTGGTTGGCATTAATATCAAGCTCTTTTTGCGGTACAAATGTTTCTGTGTAGCTTGCATAAGCTGATAGAGACTCGTTAAAGTCGTACACCGTGCCAATATAAGGAATAACTTCAGAGTCGCTTCTTGTTTGCTCAACACCGTAAGCACTCCCTTTTGTTTTCCAATCGGTATAACGCACACCAGCGAGCACACTTAAAGGCTCACTTAATCTAATGCGAGTAGATATGTAAGCTGATTTTTGCTCGTTAGTAATATCACTACCATTTAAGCCATCAGCAAGTGTTGCCTCTGGTACTACACCATCCCACGTTTTAAGTGATGGCATAGCTGGAAAACCATTGCCTGTAGTATAATCGTAAAGAGACTGCTCGTTGTAATCCATTTTAGCTTGGCTAACACCAAATGATAGGTCGTGCTCTTGGCCAAATAAATCAAACTTACCACTGGCATATAAATCAAATAAGTCATGCTTATCTTCGTAATCATAACGGCTAGCATAACCTGTTAAACCAAGTTCAGTATCTTTATCAGGGGTGCCGTATACGTAGAACAACTCTGAGTCTTGTTCGTTTTCGATGTGAGCATAACGTGCTCTAGCTACCCATGTTGCCGATAAGTTTTGTTCAAGTGTTACATATACTTGCTCAGCACTGTTATCCCAGTAAGACCAGTCAGCAGCGGTGCTGGTTGATTCGTCGTAATCGGTTGCTGTTCCGTCTGTATAATAAAGAGATAGTGCACCCCACAGCGGGCTATCTGCGTCTTTTTGTTGGTTAACGTAGTTAACGCTTAATAATGTGTTGTCTGTTAATTTGCCTTCGTAGGCTAAGTAAACAATGGTTTTATCTGTTTCGTAGCGATCTAAATATGAGTCAGCTTTTTGCTTTGTAAATACAGCGCGTACAGCGTGGTCTTCATTTATTGGCGTAGATACATCTAAATCTAAACGTTTTTTATTCCATGAGCCATAAGATGCTGATGCATTTGCCTGTGTTGTATAAGTTGGCTTTTTTAAAACCATGTTTACAGTTGCAGAAGGATTACCAGCGCCAGTCATTAAACCATTAGCACCGCGAACTATCTCTACACGGTCATAAATTGATGTATCAAGACTGCCTTGAATAGAGCCTGAGCTTTGTGGGATCCCTAAGCCATCAACTTGAAAGTTCGTAATTTCAAAACCACGGGCCTTAAAGTAAGTACGATCTGTTTCTATTTGCTCTACTGTTACGCCTGGCGTGCTTTCAAGTACTGAGTTTATATCGTCTAGTGAAAAGTCGTCCATTAATGCGCGTGAAACTACCGAGATTGATTGTGGTGTTTCTTTAATTGTTAAACCTAGTTTGGTAGCCGATTGCGCTTCTTCAGTAATGTAGTTTTTATGATGCTGACCATATACCGCAATTTTTTCGAGAGGTTCAGATTTTACATTTGCCTCATCAGCAAGTGCATAACCAGATAAAATTAAAGAAGTAGCAAAGCTTAGTTTAGATAAACGCAAAACTTGAGGGGACGACATAAGTTTTTCCAGTTAGTTCAAAAGAAGTGCGTAACTTAATCTAAATGATATCGATTTGCAATTGTGTTTGGTGTTTTTATCAATAATAATTCTATTTTTTTGGATTTTAGCGCCACATATAAAGATTTTAGGTACGAATTGATGAATTATATAGAACTCAATCTCGCTTATAAAAAAAGCGGCCTAGGCCGCTTTTTAAAGTAGTTAGCTTTTTAGCTATTAAAAAGAGTATTTAACAGAAAACTGTAAGCGGTCTAAATCGCCATCAACGCCGCTTTCAGTTTCACGCTCAGCATGCTTTAGCTCAGCACCAAAAGTTAGACGTTTAACCGGTGAGTATAGAATGTTAGCGCTATAGCTTTGGCTTGATTCAGTCGGATCACCAGAAATAGCTAATAAATCAGTGTTGTTATCAGCACTGAAGAATGAATATAAGAACGTTGAACGCCATTGGCTTGTCCACTTGTGCTGGTAAGCAACAAAACCAGAAGTCGAATCAATTGCATCTAGTTCATCACCATTAAGTACAGCACCGTGAGCAACGTTTAAGCCTACGTAACGGCCTAAGCCTTTACCTTGATTAAGCATAAATTTAAGGTTGTCTTCACCAAGGTTTATTTTACCTGATGCACTAATACCAAAAGAAGTTTCATCTGCATCAACACTGCCTACTTTATAAGTAAGTTGGCGAGCAAGCGCTGCAACCACAATGTTACCCCAATCGGCTTTGTGTGTGTAACGAGCTGTAAAGTCAGGCAATGATGCATCATCAGTTACTACCATACCGCTAGTAGTAGAAATTGTACTTTCTGGGTTTTCTAATGAAAACGACCATGCGCCAGTGGTGTATTTAATTTGCGATTGACGCACAAACACAGTGCCCTCAGCAGGGCCTACAAAATCAAGCGTTTCAGCAAGCGCCCCCACGTTTTGGAAGTTAGACCATGTTTGACCAAATAACCAACCATCGTAAGTCACAAACGCATGGCGAATACGCGGGGCGTAAGAATTTGAAACTCGCTCATTACCGCCAGCAGCCGAGGCCAAAAAATCAATTTCAATTTTAGTATTAACGGTTTTACCGTTATCCATAACAGTGGCTGTGCCAAAGTTAAAACGTGACTCACGAGCATGCATATCAAATACAGCATCTGAGCTGTTATCATCGCCAACTGTTAACGTACTTGGTACGTAAAAGTCACGACCTACGTTTGAGCCTGCAGGCGCACCCGCTGAATAATCACTCCACATAGAGTCGAGTTTAATGTATCCACCGTAAGTAAATTCCGTATCACCAATTTTTGCGGCAGTCGCTGCATAAGCAGTGCTTGATAGTGCACATAATACAGCGCTTGCTGCTAATGTTTTTAATGGGGTAAATTTCATTGTGGTGTCCTTTATAGGCTACTTGTTGTTTGTTGCTTTTTTTTTTCATGTAAGGTTGTATTACTTGCTACTAGTATTACTTACGAATAAAAAAGGGTGTTAGTTTGGCTTTTCAATACACATATTGTTTTCATTCGTTAAATAAAGCTTTGGCAAGTAATACCGCAAATATCTTTATTAAAGTACACAAACACTTTTGAATATGTGCAATATTTACTCAATTATCTATTGGTCTATAAGACTAAGGTTTTAGAGTTGATTAGTTTGCATTTACTTACATTTAACGCGTTGTATTATTTATGTAAAAAATTGAAAGCAGGTGGATTATAAACTACAAATGAGTAAATTGGAGTAGAGTACAACTAAGGTCTAATACTTAATAAAGTACTGCTGAGTAATCCTTGATAAAAGCTTAAGGCAAGTAATTTAAATGGAGACGAAGATGTCACAAAGTATCTATCCAGTTCCTGCGCATATTAAAGATGCGACTCTCATTGATAAAAATAAATATAATACGCTTTATAAGCAATCTATTGATGACCCAGAAAGTTTTTGGCGTGAGCATGGCAAACGCCTCGATTGGTCTACTCCTTACACTAAAGTTAAAAACACCTCTTTTGATAAAGGCCACATCAGTATTAAATGGTATGAAGATGGCTATTTAAATGCGTCTTACAACTGTATTGACCGCCACTTAAAAACGAAAGCAGACAAAATTGCGCTTATTTGGGAAGGAGATGATCCTTCTCAAAGTGAGAACATTACTTATCAAAAACTTCATGACGAAGTGGCTAAATTTGCCAATGGTTTAAAAAAACTGGGTGTACAAAAAGGTGACCGCGTAGCTATTTATATGCCAATGACCCCACAAGCGGTGTATGCAATGCAAGCTTGTGCACGTATTGGTGCTATTCATTCTGTTGTATTTGGTGGTTTTTCACCATCGGCTATTGCTGATCGTATTAGAGATTCTGGTGCTAAGGTTGTTATTACTTCTGATGAGGGACGCAGAGCAGGAAATTGTGTTCCATTAAAAGCAAATGTAGATGAAGCGGTAGCGCAAGAAACTGTAACCACAATTGAACACGTTATTGTGCATCAATTAACAGGCGGTGAAGTTGATTGGAATGAGCATGATATATGGTGGCACGAGCTAGTTGCTGACTTACCGGCACAGTGTGAGCCAGAGCCAATGAATGCTGAAGATCCTTTGTTTATATTGTATACATCAGGTTCTACTGGTCAGCCTAAAGGTGTTGTACATACTACAGGTGGCTACTTAGTTTACTCATCAATGACACATGAATACGTATTTGATTTAAAAGAAGATGATGTGTATTGGTGTAGTGCCGATGTAGGTTGGATCACAGGCCACAGTTACATTGCGTACGGGCCATTAGTAAACGGTTGTACTCAGGTTTTATTTGAAGGAGTCCCCACTTATCCAACTGCAGGGCGTATGGGCGAAGTAGTTGATAAACACGGTGTTACTATTTTATATACCGCCCCTACAGCAATTAGAGCACTAATGGCTAAAGGTGATGAGCCTACAGCTTCGTCACATCGCGATAGTTTACGTATTTTAGGTTCAGTAGGTGAGCCAATAAATCCAGAAGCGTGGACATGGTATTACGAGAGTATTGGTAAATCTAATTGCCCGATTGTTGATACATGGTGGCAAACAGAAACCGGTGGCATTATGATCACACCACTTCCGGGCGCTACTGATACAAAACCAGGTTCTGCAACACATCCATTTTTTGGTATTGCGCCTGCATTATTTGATGCTGAAGGTAATACACTCGAAGGTGCCGTAGATGGTAATTTAGTTATTTTAGATAGTTGGCCATCGCAAGCTCGAACTGTTTATGGCGACCATGAACGTTTTGAACAAACTTATTTTAGCGCCTACCCAGGAGTTTACTTTACAGGCGATGGTTGTCGTCGTGATGAAGATGGTTATTACTGGATCACAGGCCGTGTGGACGATGTACTTAATGTGTCTGGGCACCGCCTTGGTACTGCCGAAATTGAAAGTGCGTTAGTTGCGCATGAAGCGGTAGCAGAAGCTGCTGTTGTAGGTTACCCGCATGATATTAAAGGCCAAGGTATTTATGTTTACATTACGCCTAACGAAGGTGTAACTGTAAGCGATGAATTAACTAAAGAGGTACGTAATTGGGTTCGTAAAGAGCTCAGCCCAATTGCATCTCCAGATATGATTCAATGGTCACCGGGTTTGCCAAAAACACGTTCAGGCAAGATTATGCGTCGTATTTTACGTAAAATCGCTGCAAATGAGCACCAACAACTCGGTGATACGTCAACGCTTGCCGATCCTTCAGTTGTCGATGAACTAATCGAGAACAGATTAAATCGTTAAATGTGCGTTAAAAACTTGATTACAAGTTGATTCTAAACGTAGTATATCGGCTGTCAGTAAAGGTTTTAAACCTAACTGGCAGCCGAATTTATTAGGAGTGAACCATGAGTCAGTTTTTAATAGCGGACGATCATCCGTTATTTCGTGAAGCACTAAAGGGCGCACTGAGCGCAAAATTTGAGGGTTTAGAGGTTTTTGAATCATCCGATTTTGACAGCACACTGCAAGTGTTAAGCGAGCAAGAGGATCTTGATATATTACTGCTAGACCTTCACATGCCAGGTAATGGTGATTTATATGGTCTTATTCGTATTAGAGAAGAATACCCAAGCTTACCTATTGCCGTTGTTTCGGGTAGTGAAGACGTGAATATCGTTTCTAAAGTAATGGGTTACGGCGCTATGGGTTTTATTCCTAAATCATCATCGTCTGATGATATTGCCAGTGCAATTAACCAAATACTTGAAGGCGATACATGGCTACCAAAAGAGCTAAAAAACAAAGTAGCTGAAATTGAAGGTGAAGATAGAGAAATAGCAGCGCAAGTTGCCTCATTAACGCCTCAACAATACCGAGTGCTGCAATATCTGCACGAAGGTTTACTTAATAAGCAAATTGCTTATGAACTACACATATCAGAAGCGACAGTAAAAGCACACATTACAGCCATATTTAGAAAACTCGGTGTGTACAATCGTACCCAAGCCGTTTTAATTGCCGCTAAATTAAAGCTCGAACCAATAGAGCAGGCATAATTTACATTTAAAAAGTTATTAGCTTATTTATGATAAAAAAATGCCTGCAACAATGCTGGCATTTTTTATATGTAGAATAATTAAGCAGTTGGATTAATGCTAAGAAAACACCACGGTTTTATTACCATTAATAAATAGCTTATGCTCTGAAGCAAGTTGAAGTGCTTTACAAAACACTGTTTTTTCAACATCTTTGCCCATTTTAGCCATCATTTCGGCGGTATTAGCATGTGTAACGCTGGTTACATCTTGCAAAATAATAGGCCCTTCATCAAGCTCATTATTAACAAAGTGAGCGGTAGCACCAATAATTTTTACACCGCGCTCAAATGCTTGATGATAAGGTTTAGCCCCTATAAATGCTGGCAAAAATGAGTGATGAATATTAATTATTTTACCTTCAAATCGACCCACAAATTCAGGACTTAAAATACGCATGTATTTAGCAAGACCAATAATGTCAGGATTGTAACTGGCAATTAAATCGCCTACCTTTTTATCATGTTCGCTACGGGTTAACCCTTCGTGCGATACAACATGAAATGGCACACCAAACCCTTTAGCTAGCGGCTCTAAATCAGCATAGTTAGCAATTACAGCGAGTACTTCAATATTAAGAGTTTGTTCAAATTGCTTTAACAGCATACCACCTAAACAATGAGCTTCTTTAGTTGCCAGTAAAACTACTTTAGTTTTTGCGCCGCAATGTAGCGCAAGTTTAGCGCCTTGTGGCAACAGTGCGCGTAATTGATCTAAAAAGTCGCTTTGTGGCTCACCTGTAAGCTCTGTACGCATAAAAAATCGCTGCGCGTCTTTATCTACAAATTCGTTGTTACGCGTAATGTTTAAATTATTTTTATGGCAAAGCCCTGTAATTTTAGCTATTAAGCCTACATCATCAGCACATTGGGTGGTTAGTATATAGCTCATTGTCCTCATTCTTACCCTGTAATTAATCCTTTCATTATTTGTGTTTTGGCACATAAAGCAAGGGCTTTGTGAACTAATCCAATATTAATCATGTTGTTGAGTGCAAAAGAGGTAATAAAGTTAAAAAGTATTGAATAGAGGTTAAAAAAAATGCCACCTAAGTTAACAAGGTGGCATTAATAAAAGTTATCTAGGTTTGAGGTTAATTAACCCTTGGGCTCGGGAGATAAGTTTTCTTCTTGTCTTAAATACCCGGCAGCTTCTTCATCATCTTTCGTTATCGCTTGCTGAGTAGGTATAGCGCGCGTTTGTTGGTTTAGTTGATGTATTTGTGACGCATTACCTAAATCACGCTCACTGGTGATTGAGGCGATAGATTCGCGGTCTTTTAAGAATGAAATAACGTCTTTTTTGATTGCTTGTAATTGTCCTTCGTCTTTATGCATTTCCATAATGTGGCGAGGATGTTCAAGGTTTTTCATACCTGTTGCAGCAAACGTAGTAGAGATAACACGAGAAACAATAATCCAAGGCGTTATGCTACTGCGTACTAAAGTATTTTCTGAGCGGGTGCTATCGTGAATACCAGTACCTGTTGATATTTTAGACTCAGTAAAAGTGCCTTCACATTTAAAGTACACAAGCAGTGACTCAAATTGCATTTCTGCAAAAAATAGATGCGCTGTGTTTGCAAGTAACTGCGCAAATGCTTTAATAAGTACGCCTATTAGCAATAAGTGAAAGCTTGTCATTAATAGCTCACTAAATTGAATGACATGTTGGTTATTAAATGCCTGTTTAAAACTATTAATATTTGCCGCATCAATGTAATGGTAAATATTAATAAACGAATACGCTAAAAGTACAGTAAATGCTAACGCTACAATATAAAGTAAGTTACCGCTCACCAAAGCAAGTAATCTCGCGAGTGTAAAGTTTTTACCTAAGTCCATTGAGTGCAGTTTAGGCTGAATCTCTTGGATCATTTCACCTTTAAAACCGCCTTTACCTTCTATTTGTTCTTGAAGCTTAGGGTCTAATTCTCTGTAAACTCTGTTAGGTACTTCTTTATAACGGCGATTAGCCATTACTAGGTTATCGAGGTTTATGAAAATCTCGTCTGGATGAACAGACTCTTGCCAGTTTTCACGTAGTTCAGATACTTCAGCTGAAGGGGTAACTGAATTTAAACGCGCTTTAATCATGATAAAAGCAAGCGCACAGCTTAGAGTTGCTAATACAATAATTGCAATTAAGTACATTCCAGCATGAAGACTAGGCAGTTGCTCAAGCCAGTTATCTATTTCTTGTTTACTAATGTGCTGCTCTTTCATCAACCATGACATAGAAAGACCAATAGCGATGGGTAAAATAAAAGATAAAGAAATAATTTTAGCGAGTGCACCAGTACCAAGTGCTTCAATATTCTTTTCTGCATTTCGAGAGATAGGTTTACCTGTAGAGCGCCACGAAAAAAGCACGTAAAACATTAATATTGCACTATAGACCGGAAATGCTAATTCCCCAGCTTCACCGGTAAAGCCCGACAAAGATACAAATGCAACAAGGCCATAAGCAATAAGGGCGACAAAGGTGCTTACCCATGAGCCAAATAATCGCTGGGCAACATTTCGAATAGGATATGGTAGAAACAATAACTTAGGGATTAAGCTGTGAAGTAAGCGTGATAAAAAACCATTAGGCTCTTTAAATGTACTGTTTTTACGACCAACCAGCATTTCTTCAAGTGATTGCGCTGTGTAGGCTACTTCTTTTTGTTCTTCTTGAGCGGTTGATGCTTGCGATTTACTGTAGTTATAAGCAAGTGAAGTTGGGTGGTTTCTACCTACAAAGTATTTAAGTGTTGCATAAATACCTGCCGATAGTGAGCGAATGCCGAATGCTAAAATAAGCATGCCAAACACCATTAAAATCCAACCTGCGGTTGTATCTTCTTTCACAGAGCCCGCAGCAATAACAAGTAAACTAATACCTGCTATAGACTCAATGAGTCCTCTTAATGCTGTTACTTTACCTTCCAGTTTGAAGGGGTTTTTTAGTCCAAGATCAATCGATCCATAATCAAAAGCCATTGAATTCTCCATTTAAACAGCACCCCAATTGCGGGGGACAAAGTGTAATTAATCTGAACTTAGGGTAATAAATCTATCTCAAGTAGCTTTTTTTAGCGCTAAGTGCATCGAGTTTAATCGTAATAGGCTTGTTGCTGGCGCGTAAGTTCGACCTACTTTTACGAAAACCTAAATAGAATTATTAATATATATTAAGTATTTATAATTGTTGTTGGTTTTTTATTATATATCAATAATCTTGTTCAGTTTAAGGTTATTTTAAAGTGATACATTTTGTATTCCGACGCATGCTTAAATATAACTGGAGGGTTAATGAAGCTAATTTATGTAGACGATAATTTACCAGGGATCACTCGTAAACTTAAACAGAAAAGTTGGCTTTACTTTGATCCAATCGGTAAGCAAATAAAAGAGCAAAATGTGATTGATCGTTTGAATGGATTGGCATTTCCGCCTGCCTATAAAAACGCTTGGTTTTGCCCAGAAGAAAACGGACATATTTTAGCGACAGGATTTGATAGTAAGGGGCGAAAGCAATACCGTTACCATCCTGAATTTAGGGCGCAACAAGAAGCAAAAAAATACCAAGCATGTGGAGTATTTGGTAATAAACTCCCTTTGTTAAGAGCGCGTTTAGAAACAGACTTACAAGGCGATGAGCTTAATATTGAACGCACTTTAGCAGCAGTTGTAAGACTTATGGATTTAGGTGCGCTGAGGGTAGGTAACGAGCGTAACGTAAAGCAAAATAAAAGTTTTGGTGCGACAACATTACGAACACGCCATGCACAACTCACGGGCAAAAATATTCAGCTAAAATATCGTGCCAAATCAGGTAAAGAACGTGAAGTAAATATAACCGACAGGGTGCTTAGCCATGTTATAAAAGACTTACAAGATTTACCCGGGCAGCATTTATTTCAGTATATAAATGAAGGTGAGCGCACAAATGTTACATCAAGTGAAATAAACCAATACATTCAGCAAATAATGGGCGAGGAGTTTAGTGCAAAACACTTTAGAACTTGGCGAGCAAGCGTTATTGCATTCAAACAATTAGCTAAAGCTAAAGGGGCGCTTAGTTTAAAAAACATGCTTGATAGCGTATCTGAGCAACTTGGTAATACTCCCGCTATAGCACGCAAATCTTATGTGCATCCCGATTTAATTACGCTGTGTAAAGAAGATGAAGATACTCAAACTGCGTGGAGAGAGTCTCTTTCATTACCACGAAAAACAAAGTACTTGAGTCGTTATGAACGTGGTTTTTTAGCTTTTTTAAAAGATTAATTGCCATAGCAACTTTACACACTTGAGCATAGTAATTACATATTCTCTAGTTTAATTTATTAACGTTTAGAATAAGATTTTTTAAAAAGTCATTAAATTTCAATTGTTTATTTTTAAACTTTAATTTGGCATTACCGTTGCACCTCCAGTGTACTACTTAGTGGTAAGTACATAAGCATTTATCAACGATATTTAGCGAGGAGGTACACAGTGAAGGGGTCATTTTCAAATCAAGCGCTTACTAAAGCAAAGGGTTTTACTTTAAAAACTGCATTGTTTATTGGCATGAGCGGCTTATGCTCAGCACCAACACTCGCTGCCAATGAGCTTGAAAGTGTGGTACTCGCTAACTCTTCACTAACTACTTACAACTCACAAAAGTACGTGCAAGCAGATGACACCTACTACTTTGACCAATATTCAGCGCAGTTAATTGAACGTACAGAAAAAGCCATTAATTGGTATCAAGAAATAGTTAACAAAGGTGGTTTTACACACTTATATAACGATGAATTGCTTGAACTAGGCAGTAATAATAAACAAGTGAGCTTACTTGCACAGCGTTTATACCAAGAGCGTGACTTAAAAACTAATGTGTGCGACGAAGTTATATGCACGTTTGATAAAGATATAGAGCAAGCTGTTAAGCAATTTCAAAGCCGCCATGGTTTAAAAGTTGATGGCCGAGTGGGTAAGCGTACTTTTGCATCGCTTAATGTGCCCGCACAGCAAAAACTCGATAAATTAAAACTTAACTTTTATAGAATAACTAACTTTGCAGGCGCAAGTGATGAGCAATATGTGTATGTAAATATTCCTGAATACAGCTTACGATTTGTAAAAGCTGGCGATGTAAAATTAAAAAATAACGTAATTGTAGGTAAACCAAGTTGGGAAACACCTGCATTTAGCGACGAAATAGAAAAGTTTGTAGTTAATCCTGAATGGCGTATACCCACCTCAATTGCCACCAAAGAAATTGCTCCAAAGGTAGCCGAGGATCCTGACTATCTTGTAAAAAATAATATTGAAATTAGAAAAAACAGCTACCTAGACCCACAAACTGTTAATCCAAGCAATATTGATTGGGATTCTATTAAGCCGTACCAATTTGATCACTTTTTAGTAAAACGTGCTGGTGAAGAAAACCCCCTAGGGGAAGTTAAGTATTTATTCCCCAATCCCGAAGCAATTTATGTTCACGATACACCAGCAAAGCACCGTTTTAGCCAAGCAAACCGAGCTTTATCGCATGGCTGTATAAGAATAGAAAAGCCTTTTTCGTTAGCGCGTGAAATTATTAAGCACGAAGGAGAAGTGCAAACACTCAATAATATGGACAGCGCACTTGCTCAAAATAGTACTCAGACGTTTTATTTAGATGAGCCTCTTCCTATTCATTTAGTTTATTGGACTGCATGGGTTGACGAAAATAAGCTGGTTAACTTTAGAGATGACATATATCAACGCGATAAAAAAGCACTATTAAAAAATGATGAACAGTCGGTGATTGCCGCTTTATTAAAAAATAAATAATGAGAGGGTTTATGCAATTTATTCATTATATTTCTATCGCCATATTTACAATTATATTTAGCAATAGTGTATTTGCTGCCGCGCCTACAAAGCCTGCGCATCAGGTAGTTGATATAAAAAACAAAGCCAACTTTGAAGATGCAGAATTTAGCCTAAAAATTAACGATATAGTTATGCCATATTCGGTGTTTTCAGTATTTGTAATGCCCAAAGAGCAAGTTGAGTTTGAAGTGCTTTTTGCGCAATCAAAAAATGCTTACACGCTAATTAACACTCAGGGGAAATCTAAGCTTACAGACACCAACCGTTGGCAATGGCAAGCACCCAAAGAGCCCGGTTTAACAACGGTAATTATTGAGTCGCCCGATAAAAAACAGCGTATGAAAATCAACGTATTTGTAAAAGTACCGGCAGACAATGTTGAAGGAGGAAAGCTCAAGTATTACCACATTGGGCACTACCCTAAACCTTCACAGATTAAAGACGCTTCACACTACATAGTGCCCGATGGCTTTGTGAAGGTAACGCCTGAAAATGAAAACGTAAAAATATCACCTCACTTTTCACTAAAGGAATTTGTTAGTAAGCAGCGAAGTAAGTACCCAAAGTATTTATTTTTACAAAATAAGTTGTTACTTAAACTAGAAAAAATACGCAAAGAACTGATTTTAGAAGGTATACCGGTTAGTAATATGGTGGTTATGAGCGGTTATAGAACTCCGTACTACAACAAATCAATTGGCAATGTAAAACTTAGCCGACATGTATTTGGTGATGCTGCCGATATTTTTATAGATAACGATGGCAACTACCGTATGGATGATATAAATAATGACGGTAAGCATTCAATTGGTGACGCTAAAGAGATGGCCGATATAGTGGAGTCGTTAGCTAGACGTGAATCATTTAAAGGTTTGCTAGGTGGTTTAGGTATTTATGGGCCTAAGTCGCACAGAGGCGCATTTATACATGTTGATACGCGTGGTTTTAAAGCGCGATGGGTGAGTAAGTAATTGCAACGGCTACCTCATTTAGTATAAAGCTAAACTAGTTAAGTCTAATTGTATAAGAGATTAGCTAAGCCAAGGTAGGGTGGCTTGGTTTTTATAAGCCCTTTGTTTTATAAACATTTTATACATTTACTGAGCTAGTCTTTTTTGCTTTAAACTGAGGCGCTTATATGAGCTATAAACATGGTGTGTATCAGCCGCTTTCCAATAATTAATTATTTTAATTTTGTACGAAAAGCTTTAAATATAAAGGCTGCATAAGCAGCCTTTATATTATGCTATTGCAGCATAAACGTTTCGTATTCTAAATCTTCAAATTGTTTAGAAAGCCAAAATAACCCAACAACAGAGGTAACAATAGTTGAGAGAGCAAAGCCGTAACCATAAAATTGCGGCCCAAAAGCGATTGATAGCAAAGTTAAAACAACGTTTATTACCAAAAATAGCCCCGCTAAAAATAGGACGGTTGAGCGTTTATCTAAATAAAACAAAATATTTAAAATAGACAAAAATATAACTTGTACACCCACACCAACTACATCAATAAATAAAAGCGTTTTATAGTTTGGATCAATACCAATAAAGGTAAGTATTTGCTCGCCCCATAATAATAAGCACGCTACGGTAATACCTTGAATTTTAAATATATCGTATAAACCGGCACGTGCAGTTTGGATCATATTATCTTTTAAATAGTAAATCTCTTCTAACGATGAACCCTCTCGAATAGCTGTGTAAAAACGGTCGTATTCTTCTACAAAGTCGGTTTCCATTTTTACTAAAAATACTGCCATACCGGGAATAATAGACAAATAGGCTAAAAATATAGGCAAGTCGTAAATTGGGCTGGCTCTTAACGTGCCAATAATTTGAATTGATGTGCTTGGTGAATACCAAAAAATGATTTTATCAGCCCACACACCAATGTTATAAAACAGACCACAAAAGAATAGGCTGTAATACACTTTTTTATTGCTTAAAAAGTCAAAGCTTATAAGTTTTTCACCTGGGTAGCGGCGAATAATCATAAACAAAAAGCTAAAAAAGAGCAGAGCTTCGCCTGCAAAAAACGCAAAAAATAAGCCGTCTAACTGCCAGTCTCTTAATAAATATGCAAGCAATACCATAAAGGCATAACCACTTAGCATGGTAATCAAAATCAACCGGTATTCTTTCATACCCGATAGAAAAATAGCGCCAAGCCACTGATTACATAAGCTTACAAAGGCACCTAAAATTATAATCTTAGTAACAACGGGTATAGGGAGCATAGGCCATACAGCCAAGCCCACCAATAATGCGGCTATTGTTGTTATAAGTTGCGCACCAAGTAAATTAGGAAGTACTTTTGCCTCTTCTTTTTGAAAAAACAAATCAGCAATAAATCGAGTTAATAATAACTGCAAGCCACCCGTTAAAATAAGTGAAGCTGCCATCATGTAGGTAACAAGCGTTAAAAACTGAATAATAAGTACTTTAGGTAATACAACGCCTAAACTTAAAATACCAATTAGCATTAACGCTACAATAGAGAGCAGCCAAGGACCTGAGCCTATTAAGCCCGCGTAGCCGTATGCTTCAAAAACTGAGAGCAGGGTATTTTTTTTGAGAATTTTTCGTATCTCAAAACCTATTCCGGCCATGCCATTGTATCCTTATAAAGTTTATCGTAACGGGCAAACATGTGGCTCTCGTCATAAAATTTTTGTACGCGGTCTAAACCACTTTTTTGATACTCAAGCCAAACTTGATCATTTCTTAGCATGTTTGATATTTGTTGTGCTGTTTCGCTAGGTGAAGCAATTGAGACAACTTCACCGGCTTTACCTAATGCTTTATCTTCATCGGTTCCGCCTTCGATTATTTCGCGGCACGAGCCAACATCACTAGCAAGTACAGGCACACCGGCCGCCATTGCTTCTAAAAGTACTAAAGGCTGCGCTTCGGAAATCGAGGTTAAAGCTACAATTCCGAGCTTAGGCAAAATTTTGGTAATATCTTGCATACCTAAAAACTTTACACTGCTTTGTAAATCAAGACTGCCTACAAGTAGTTCACACTCTTTGTAATATTGCGGGTCTTCTTCATAAGGGCCGATGATCCAGCCTTCTACTTCAGGCAGCATCGATTGTGCCTCTTTAATCGCACGTATAAAGGTTTTAATATCTTTTATAGGCACTACACGTCCAATTAATCCAACAACCGATGGTATCTGTTTTGGACGCTGCTTAAGCGCTTCAATAAAGCGCACTGTTTTAATTCCATTAGGTACAACAAATGCTTTTTCAGGCGCTGCACCATCCTTTATTTGGCGCTGCCTGTTACCGTCGTATAGCGAAATGACCTTATCTGCTTCTTGGTATGTTGTTCGGCCGATTTGCTCAAAAAAGCTGATCCACATA
Organism: Pseudoalteromonas sp. SG43-3; assembly: GCF_014164385.1. Classification (NCBI taxonomy): domain Bacteria; kingdom Pseudomonadati; phylum Pseudomonadota; class Gammaproteobacteria; order Alteromonadales; family Pseudoalteromonadaceae; genus Pseudoalteromonas; species Pseudoalteromonas sp. SG43-3. Next base: position 33,023 of record NZ_JACJFC010000020.1, on the reverse strand, counting down.
CGGCGAATAAAGCCCATCTCGGTATTTAAGTTTTTACCTAGGCTTTGCTCAGACTCTTTAATCCAACTGGCTTGAATAAGATCTATTTTTCTCTCTTTGGTGTAAATACCATGTTCGGTCAACAAAAAGGGAGTATCGCTTATTGCACTGGCACCAGATCCTAAAATACCAGCATACCCGGTAGATATTGAGTGAATAAGTTTAACCTTTGGAAGTCCACGTGCAATTTCGGCTATTTTAAATAGCGGTTTATATAAATTGCGGTATGACCAAAAAAAGTCAATAAAAGAGGATTCATCACAAAAAGTTGAATAGTAATTGGTGAGTACTTGCCACGATGATTCACTATATAAAAAGTCGGCTTCGTTAATACCGTCTTTTTTAGCCAAAGTCTCAAATGCAAACTTTAATAACTCAGTTGGGATGGGCTCATCACAATCTCTAAAATAATTTTGTAGCTGCTGCCAAAAATCAAAGAGTTCTTTTTTATATTTAACGCCATGCTTGGCTTTTATTTCAGAAGTGTCATTTTCCACTAAATAATGTACATGCAGCTTTGTAACATTTTTAGGCAAAGTATATTGAATCTCGCCATAATGCTCTGGTGCTCCACCTATAAAAACAAGCTCAAAGTTATAATGAGGTAACCCTTCAATTATTTGATGAACCCAGCTAGATACGCCACCACGTACATAAGGGTAAGTGCCTTCTAAAAGCAGTAAAATGTCTGCATTTTTATTACTCATGCCAATACTCCTGCAAATGACGTAATTCACTGCCCTTAGGTTGTTCTGGGAGTTCTTTTAAGTAGCGTTTACAGTCGTCAAACTTGTTCATACAAAAGGCAACTTCGGCTTTATAAGGCAATACATGGCGCCTTGCCATACCAAACTCAGTTGCTTTAAGTAGATACTCATGGGCTATTTCGTATTTGTCTAAGGCTAAAGATATGCGCCCTAAAAATATAAAAGTTGCAGGTGTTTTTACGTGCTCAATACTTTGCAATGCAAGTGCTTCTGCTTTTTCTAAAACGTATTTACGCAGTGCGCCTTGGGCTAAGCCTAAATAGCTCAGTTCCCAATAAAGTTCGGCTAGCTGTTTTTGTAAATGACTCAATTTTGGCTGCTTAGTTGTAACTGCTATTTCTTGCTGATACAAACTGATTTTTTCGTTAAGTTTGGTTTCTTTACCATCAAGGGTTGAGTAGGCGAGTAGTCGAATATCATCTTCTAAATCTTTAAGTGCTAGCTTTAAAATAGGAATAGCTTGTGAGTCACTCATGTGACGAGCCGCCATTACAGCACTTAAACGCTTATTTGGCTCATTAGCGTGCTTCAAAATTGCTTTAAGTCCGCCAATTGAATAGGTTGGATTTGCTGATATTGCTCTGGCTTCAAAAGGAAGCTCAGGTATTTTATGCTCCTCTATTTCTATCTCGTCATTCTTGAGAGGTTTACAAAGAGCAAACGTAAGCGCTACTACAACACCTATAATTCCAAGTACTGGTAATGTAAACAATAATAAAAACATGAGTAGCAAAGAGCTATAAGGAGTCGTTTTGTATTTTTTAGGTATAAAAACATAACTAACAATAGCAAAAAAGATGCTAGCGATAGCATGCAATAATATAGCTAAAAACCAATCAGGTGTTTCCAGTACTTCTATTAGTGCAAAGTACTGACAAATACACCCTAATATAGCCGCTACAATAATTATAATCATGAAAGTGAAACCAATCTCTTTATGTCATCTGAGCTTATAGGTAGTGCAAGTTGCTGCTCAATAACAATATCAAGCTCAGCTAAAGTGCTACCAGTGCGCTCTTTACACCAAGTGTTCATTCGGGCGATAAACCCTGCTTTTTCAAGCTCATCAGCTAATGGCATTAATAGCAGTAATACCTGATTTTGATTATCGTACAAATAAATGTCTAAACCACGACGGGCTTCACTTAAATAACTCATAAGTTGAGTGGATTTATCAGTAATATTATTAGCTTTTATTTTTAGTAGCTGCGATGGAATGTTGTATCGTTTTGCTTCTTTATTCGCACGTTTAACTTGGCGAATAAAGTATGGATACTCTTCATAAGTCATTACTGGGTTTGTTATTTCATGGCGCAGTAGGTCGCCAATATGCCCAGCCATAACTGCAAGTAGTGTAAGAGTGGTATTTTTAAGCGCAAAAAATTGTATTCTTTCAACCAAAATAGCGCCGTAAATAGTATTGTTTACGTCGATAAGTGGGATTGCCATATGGTATTTACTTATACCCGATGATGCTTTTTCGTCTTTTACCGATACTAATTCTTTTTCTTCGATCATCGCTAATATAAGAGGATCGTTTTTAGCTATTTGACTCATCTTACCTATAGAGGCAAGTGGTGGTTCTAAAACACTGTCGTTTTCAACTTTATATAACCCCGCTCTTTCTAGCGAACCGTACTCAACAAACAAGTCGATTATTTTTTGTGCTGCGCTATCAAGTCTTCTTTCTTTTAATAGCCCGATAGAGGTTCTTACTGCTTGTAGTGATTCACGTAAACTTAACGTATGGCCAGCTAGCATTTGCTCAATTCTATCGTGAGATGAATTAATTAAATGATACTGACGAGTAAATGTTTCAAGACGATCTGTTACGTACTCAAGCTGAATACTTTGCTGTTGATTAGTACGCTCCCACACATCCCTAAATTCGCCTGTGATCATAATTACAATAATGTAGCCAATCATAGCGTTAATATTGAAGTCGCTTTGCGGTGATAAAATATTTGCTTGAAGTAAAAAAAGTTGGCCAACAAGCAAACATAAAATACTAATAAAGCCTTTTGAAAAGCCATAGCGTAAAGAAACTAAAAGTGGGCCAAGTACAGGCCACGAAAACCCTCCCTCAGTCCAAAATGGGTCCTGTGCGTTAAATAATACAGGCAGCCCTAAAGCAAGCGCGGTAAATATAAATACCTCAGCCCATATTTGTAGCTCAGGAACGTCTCTTGGTCTAAGGAAATGTGTTTTCACTCACTAACCTCTATATAAGAAATTAAATCGGCAATCACATCTTGTGCTGTTGCTGCAATGCTATCGCGGCCCCAACCACTTTTAGCAATAGTACCGGTCCAAATCGGTGTTGTTTGTCCAGTTACAGTGAGTGATAATGTAAGTGCAACAACGGGTTCGCCATCAAGGCCAGCTTTGTAGCGCCACTCTTCAATACTGCCTGTTAATACATAGTCAGCTTGTTGAGTGTTTAACCACTGCATAGCATTGTCTAAGCGGTATTGATCGTCCAGTGGTGGAAGCTCTTTGGTGTTAACGCGAGGTGCACGTATAAGAGTTGGTAATTTATTTTGTTGCCAAATACTGGCTAAAATATCTTCAGCACGCTCACCTGCAAGCGGTGTTTGAGCATGATTAACAAGTGGCATTAATGCCACTGTTTTTAAAGGGCTAAGCTCTACATCATCAGCAACTCTGCTGGTGGTACATGCTGATAATAGTAATACCAAACACGGTATAATTAAACGAAACATACTCTCTCCTAACATTAAAAATGTACGTAATAACCTAATTGTAATTGTGTATCTGAGTTACCCACTTTATTACTACTTTGGTAACCCAGCTGTAATTTAAATAAATCATCGCCTAGTACAGACCAACCTGCGCCACTTGAAACTGATACATCTACTGTATCGTTAAGTGTTTGATAGCCAGTACTTATATCGAATAGCCATGAAGGGTTTGCGCCTAAATAAGGCGGCTCTAACGAACCCGTTGAGGCAAATGAGGTACCTAGTGCAAAGCGCCTAAATGGTTGAAGGTCAACTCTTAGAGGTCTTGTGTCTGTATTTATTAATGCATTTACACGTTCAAAGTCTTGCCATTGTGCACTAAAATAAGCGTTCCAAATTGGGCGGTCTTTTAAAATGCTGTATTGGTAACGAGCATTATATTCTTGGCCGTTTATTAGTGAGCTGCCATCGTCTCTTCGAGAAAAAGACATCGCTGCTGCTGATAGTTGTACGTTTTGTCTACCATCAATGTTGTAGTTAACATAAGCCGTGGCTTTATCTAGTTGAGCATAACTAAGTAGCGCTTCTGATTGGCGGTTTTCAACATTATATTCAAGCTTTAAACCTATCTGTGTACGCGAATCCCATTGATAACGAGAGTCTAAGCTAAGACCTTGGCGGCTAACTAAGCTGCCTTGGTGAGAATCTATTTTTGCATCAAAATACCAACGACCAAATGTCATTTTATCTTCTATCGCAAACAGTAATCCGTTGTTATCAAGATTTTGCTGATTACTTAAACTTAATTTCCATTGCCCATTAGCATAAGGAAAATAAACGTTTACATCGTACTGGCTACTGTTTAAACCAGCCTCTGGCGATAGGTTAATTTCAAGCGCCCTAAAGTAGGATGCACGTGCATTTCTAAGTAAGCTCAATTGTGATTCGTCAAGCTCACCAGTCAGTTCTTCATACCAACGCTGCATTGTTGCGTATGGCTGCTTTAGATAGAGTAGGGCGTTTAGTTCATCTAATTTGCTTAGTGAGCCTTCGGCTAATAGTTGTTTCGCTTTATTAAATTCGCCGTTGGTCATATAAAGTTGTAGTTTTTGCCATGGCTCTAATTTTTGTGCAGCCCTGCGCGCTAACCACCAGTTTGTTTGGGGCTCACCAATAGTGTCGGGGGCAAGTTCTTCCATTGTGTTTAATTGCATTAAATGAGGAACAGCCATCGCGCCCGCCCAGCGGAACATTAAGCCTCTGTATGCATATTTATCTTTAGGTAAGTGTTGCAGTAAATAGTGATTAAGTTCAGCAGCATTTGCATAATAACCAAGTTGCTTCATTACATCGGCTAAGTTAACCAGTGTTGTTAAATCGCTTGGATCTGCAATGGCTAATTTACGCAAATAAAAGTAAGCACTGTTATATGACTTTTCGTGAATAGATAAGCTTGCTAATAGCTGGGTCCACGCATAGGAAGGGTCGCTTTGAGAATAGCGAGCTAAAATGCGGCTGATCATCACGGTGTCGTGCATTTGCAGCGCTAACCAACCTTGTGCCAGCACAACATCAGAGTCATATTCACTTAATTTAGCGGCGCGGTTTAAAGTTGTATAAGCTGAATTTAAATCACTTTGGTTTTGATACCAATTTGAAAGAATTAACCAAGCAGGGTAGAGAGCTTTATTGTAGCGCTGCTTATCAAGTTCAGCATGAATACGTGCAACTGATTTAGCATCATTTACTTGTGTGCTTAATAATGCAATTTGAATCAATTGACGGTCAGTTTGCGACTCACTTTTCCATAAATAATCAAGAAGCTCCTGAGGCCGACCTTCAAAGCGCAGTTGTTGGTAGTGCAGCATGTCGCCTACGCTCAAAGGACTTATTTTTTGTAACTTTTCTAATGCATATAGCTCATGAGCTTTGTCCTTAACTCGCATTGCCATGTCAACATTGGCGCTCCAAAACTCATCGTCAGAACTTTCATGTTTGTTTTTTAGTACTTGCAGAGCTGTAGAAAAGTCATCTTCTAGCCAAAATGCGCGGGCAATCCAAAGTAAATCTTCTTCATTTTTAGGCCCTTTATATGTAGGCCACAAAGCTCTTAATGCTTTTAAATTACCAGTATCGTGAAGTACTTTTGCTTTCCAATATTGTGATAATGCACTTTTACCATTTATTTGCTCAAAGCGTTCAATATTATTTAATTCTTGCTTTGTGTTACCAATAAATTCGTTAGCTTGCATCCAATTAGCAAAGCCATTACCTTTTAGATTTCTATTTTGGGCTTTATATTCGTATATATCATTAGCGTCTTGGTATAAATATAAAGCGGTGGCATCGTTAATACTATCGGTAAGCATCGCAGGAGTTACAGCTTTGTTAGACATTAGCCATTTAAACTCTCGAAGTGCTTCTTTAGGCTTGTTTTGCCAGCGCTTTATCTTCCAATTTAATAAATGTAGCTCTTTGTCAGCTGGGCTTTGTAGTAATAGCTTTGCAAGTAATTGCTCAGCTCCTTTTGCATTTGCATTTGCTAAACGCAGGTGCATTGCTTGTGTTAAGTACTCGCTGTTATTTGGATAGGTCTTTAATAAACTTTCAATGGCTTGAGCCGCATCTTCTGTATTGCCTGCTAAGTTAGCCAAATAAAGTGTGCGTTTAATATTGGCTTGGTCGCCATAGGTTTTCCACCATGCATAAGCTTGTATCGGGTTATTTGCACCAAGTGCAGTTTCAATCGCTTTAGCTGCAATATCAGCATTTATATTTGTTTTATAAATAGCGAATGCTTTGTCTGGTTCGCCTGCGCTTAACCAGTAATCGGCTGCAAGGAGAGGCTGTTTATTTTTTTGATAGTACTGAGCAACTTTTGCATTTAACCCAACTGCTTTTGCAATAGTTAATATTTGTTCGTTCCAGTTTTTATGAGCACCAATTTTTAAAGATAACTCTTCAAAGCGGTCGTCAACTTTAGCACCGCTTGCTAGCCATAATGAGTAGAGCAGCTTTATTTCAAGTGTTGCTTTGCGCTCGCCTCTAGGTAGCTTTTCAAGCTCGTTAGTAGCTTGTGAATACTCACTAAGCCCTATATGTAGCTCAACTAATTTTGCGCGTAGCTTTTCGTTGTCGGGCTCTGTATTGAGCGCTGCATTAAGGTAAGACTTCTCAAAGGTATAGTCTTGTGAAAGTGCATCATCTTCAAAAAATAAGGTATGTGGAAATAATGCATAAAGTGCAAAACAACTTACGGCTAATATCGCTAATATTGTTTTTACTGAAATTAACTGAGGGCGCTTTTTAGCATTCATTATAGTGCGGCTCCGTCGCAGTTAAGGTAACCATAAAAATCACCTGCAGGTATTTTGAAATGTGTTAATTTACCTCGGTTAATACCTTTGAAGCGCTCACCCAAATTAGATACAAATTCGCAAGAGCGTGCATTAATTAAATCAAGCGAAGCAGGTACCCACGCTTTAAAGCTAACAGGCCCGTTAACTTGCCAGCTATTAACAACCACATTTGCAGATGCTAAATAAGGTTTTTTACTATTTTGGCTATGATCAAAGCTAAGGCGAGCTATGTTATTTATAATATGTATGTAGTCACCTTTTTCAGTTACACCAGATACACCTTCACTTTGAGCTATGTTTGGCACATCAAAATCGGTAGGTATTCGCAAAGTATGAATGTACTTTGAGCTAAATAACCATTCATTATTACTGTTTTTTGCAAGTGCAGAAAAGTAAAAATCCTTTGCTACTTTTGCATAGTGGCTTAAATGCACAGGTGTATTTGGTCTTGCTAAAACATAATCTATGTTGTGTTTAAGAGCGTCTAGTCCCGCAAGAACTTCACCTGAATAAAAGTGATAATAAATAGTGTAAGGTTTTAACCTATATGGCTTTTCTGTAATTTCGAATGTTTCGGTTAAGCGTCTAAAGCCATAATAAGGGCCATGCCATAAGTTAGTGTAAACATTTTCATTTAATATGGGGGCATAAATTTGATACAGCAAATCTCTTTCAGGGCGGCCAATAGGTGATATATGTGTAAGGCTAGGGTTATCGGAATTTACATCAGTGTTGCCGCCATTTATGTTTAGCACACCAGCATCACGAGCCAGTTCAAGCGCTTTAGGACCAGGAGTTGCATCGCCTGACCATAACATCATCACTGTTTTTTTATTTTTAGGTGTGAGTTTTTCATCAATATATTTTATCGAATCTGTAATTTCTTTTTTAAGGCTGATGGTGTTGTAGCCAGGTACATCTAGATGAAAACCGTAATCAGTGTCGTCTTCATCTATTTTTTTTCGCCCAGATAGAGCAGTCCAAAAATAGGGGTGGCTATAGGTGTGTGAAGCAACTTCTACGTAAGGCAGCTTAAAAATACTACGCGCAATGTCTTCGAGTTTGGCACTTTGTTTAGAGTGAATACCGCCTTCTTCAATGTCAGCTTGGATCACTGAGGACGTTAACGGTAGTTTGTAGTGTTTAATTATTTCATCTCGAATTACTTCTGCTGAATAAGGCCTACCCGCATAGTGGGCAACACTTGTAAATCCATCTCCATCGATATGCAGCGTAAGCATTCGCCTGCCGCTTTCGGTGGTTGTATCTGGCACTAATATAGGTGGTAGTTCCATAGCCTGAGTTAGTAGTGTACGTGGATCAATAACCCATTTGCTGCCTTCCATCGGAAATGTATCAATTAGCCAAGGAGCAACCACGACTGCACCATATTTAGTTTTAGCCGCTTGTACAATTATCGTGTTATCAGCTGATTTTATTGTAATTAAAGGAGTCGCATTAGTTGCTAATTTTAGTAAATATGGTTTAACGATAGGGGGAGGTGTTGTGGATTCTCCTTTGAGCCAAGGTGCAAAGCTATCTTGTTTATATGGACCTTCAGGTAGTGTGTTTAACGACTCAATACCCATGTTAAATAGTAATTTAGTAGACTGTGGTAACTCGCCTAAAATAAGTTCTGGCACAACACCTAAATTAGCTTCAAGCCAATTGGTAAGTGTTGGGGTGTAAAATGCGTCGCTTGAGGTCCACGAAATAATACCGGCATGTAAGCTAGGGTCAACCAAAGGTAAGTCGCGTTTTGCCATATCTATGTAATCAGGTATGTACCCCAAATACTCAATCATGGTCGCAAGCTTTAAGTGTACGGTAGTGTATATGAGTGGTTTTACGTTACTGTTATAAGGGATTAAAATGCGCCTAGGGATCGGCGTAATTGATGATGTGCCCCACGTTTGCAAGTGACCGTCGGTCACCCACGGATTGAAACCTGCGTCTATAATATTTTGTGCCATAGTAAGGCGATTACCGGGCTTTGCATAATCAATAACTTGGACGTTGAGGCCTAAACTTTGTGCTGTTTTTAATTGTGCGCTTAGCCAATCTTGGTCGTTTTTGTTGGTCACTTTATAGCTATTGTCGGTTGGATTGAAGTGGCTATACAAACCCTCAGCAACTAAGTCACTTGCTAAATTAGCGAGTTTAGGCAATAACTCAAATCCCCGATTGAGGATAAGGTGCTTATCAAAAGTCTCAGATAGTGAGCTTATTATGGTGACTAACCCAGCTTGTTGATCGGGTTTACTGTGTGTAGCATCTAATAGCTGATAGCTATCTAGGGTATCTAAAAATAAGCCGCTAAAGCCGCGTGCTTTTAATGCCGCAGCGCTACTTTTAATATGTTGTTGCCAATGTGCTGATGCTAAATCGGCAATATGGCTATTCCAGTTAGGGTTAACTGCGAGTGAAGACTTACTTTCAATAAACGACTCACCAACACTTAAATAAGCATAGACAGCAATATTACGCTGTTTAAACCAATTAAGTTCGTGCTCAGTCACAAGATCAGGCTGGACTACAACGCGAGAATAAAAGGTCATTTCGGCTAATGGCATCGGCGCTGAGTAGTAAAATGCAATACTATTATTCACAGGCTTTGCAAATACTTGACTAGAAATTAAAAGCACTAGGTATAAAAAATATTTCATTAGTAATTCATTTCAATTAATTTATAACTGTGGCTCAAAGTAATGCGGTCCAATTTATCTAGCTATTTGGTATTAGTAATATAGGGTTATTATATGTTAATGGAAGGTTAATTTCTACATGTTAATTCAACCATATACTCAAGGGGTATAATAACATGCTGGTTTGATTAACTCACCACAATAAAACCCATTGGTTTGCCACTCGAGTTATTAAGAGCAACCTACAAACCTATACTTAGAAAAACGATAAAAGAATGTATCAATATGTTACTTACAATAAGAGCTTAGTTTTTTATTACTCACCATCAAGCAGCTCTTTTACATTTTAAGTAACCGTAGAATTGACCTTTTGGCAGACTAAACTGTGTGATATCAGCATTTGATTTACCTTTAAAGCGCTTTCCATCATTAGAAACAAACTCACAAGAACGCCCATTAACTAAATCAATTTTAGCAGGCACCCAGGCTTTAAAACTGACAGCTCCATTCACTTGCCAATTATCCATGGAGACATTAGCTGAAGCTAAATACGGTACATTGTTTTCTTGGCTGTGATCAAAGCTAAGCTTTGCTAAATCATCAGTTATATGAATGTAATTACCCTTTTGAGTGACGCCGGATATTCCTGAACTTTGAGCTACATTAGGAACATCAAAATCATTGGGAATACGTAATGTTCGAATACTTTGAGAGCTAAAAACCCATTCGTTATTGCTGTTTTTAGCAAGAGCTGAAAAATAAAAGTCTTTAGCTATTTTTGCATACTGGCTTAAATGTACTGGCGTATTCGGTCTTGCAAGTACGTAGTCTATATTATATTTCAGGGCATCAAGTCCAGCAGGTAGTTCACCAGAATAAAAATGAAAGTAAATACTATAGGGTTTTAATCTGTATGGTTTTTCTGTAATTTCAAATGTTTCGATTAGGCGCTTAAAACCATAATAAGGCCCATGCCACAAGTTGGTGTATACGTTCTCGTTAATAATGGGTGCATAAATTTGGTATAACAAGTCACCTTCAGGTCGTCCAATTGGCGATACATTTGTAAGAGTTGGGTTATCAGCTTTTACTGAAGTATTACCACCATTCACGTTGAGCACGCCAGCTTTTCTTGCTATGGCTAAAGCCTTTGGTCCTGGAACCGCATCGCCTGACCATAGAATTAATACTGTTTTTTTATTCTTTGGCGTCAGTCGTTCATTAATATATTGAATTGACCCTGAAATTTCTTTTTCTAAATCGACAGAGAGATACCCAGGAATATTTAAATTAAGTCCGTATTTCGTATCATCTTCATCTATGTTTTGTATCCCTGATAGCACTTTCCAAAAGTAAGGGTGGCTATATGTGTGCGATGCAACCTCTACATAAGGTAGTTCAAATATATCTCTTGCAACTTGCTCAAGTTCTTTACTTTGTTTTGAATGTAAGCCGTTAGGCTCTATGTCTGCTTGTATTATGGAGGAGGTTAATGGCAATTTGTACCTTTTTATTACCTCATCGCGAATTACTTCTGAGTTGTATGGCTTACCTTTGAAGTGCGCAATGCTACTAAATCCATCGCCATCTATATGCAAAGTTAACATACGCCTTCCGCTTAGAGTCGTTGTATCAGGAGCTAATATTGTGGGTAAATTTAGTACTTTTGTTAACAAGTTCTTAGGGTCTATCACCCATTTACTGCCTTCCAGTGGTAAATTATCAATTAGCCAAGGGGCTACTATTATGCCACCTAGTTTAGTCTTACTTCCTTGCGCTAGGATTTTACCATTTGCTGAACTAATGCTAATTAACGCTGTGGCGTCTGAGGTTAACTTAAGGGAATTTGGTCTGATAATTACAGGTGCTTTTGTAGTTTCACCTTTTAGCCAATCGGCAAAGTATTTAACTTCATAAGGGCCAGCTTGCGCAACATTTATATTTTCTACGCCTAAACTAGCTAGTAATTTATTTGATTGAGGTAATTCCCCTAATATTAGTTCCGGTACTATTTCTAAACCTTCTTCTAGCCATTTAATAATCTCAGTACTATAAAATATATTACTAGTAGTCCAAGAAATAATGCCGGCATGTAAACTCGGATCTATTCTAGGTAAGCTTTCTTTAGCTACATCTACATAATCAGGAATATACCCTAAGTATTCTATGATTGTAGCAAGCTTTGAATGAACAGATTTTTTAACTAATGGTGAAATATCGCTATTATAAGGAATTAATATTCGCCTAGGCACCGGTTTTATTGATGATGTACCCCATGTTTGCAAGTGGCCATCTGTCACCCATGGATTAAAACCTGCGTCTATAATCTTTTGTGCCATAGCGAGGCGGTTATCGGGCTTTGCATAATCAATAATTTGGACGTTGAGGCCTAAGTTTTGTGCTTTTTTTAATTGTGCGCTTAGCCAATTTTGGTCGTTTTTGTTAGTCAGTGTATAGCTATTGTCGTTAGGGTTGAAGTGGCTATACAAACCTTCCGCCACTAAGTCGTTGGCTAAATTAGCGAGTTTAGGCAATAGCTCAAAGCCCCGGTTGAGGATAAGGTGCTTATCAAAAGTCTCAGAGAGTGAACTTATTATGGTGACTAATCCAGCTTGTTGTTCGGGTTTACTGTGCTTGTCATCTAAAAGTTGATAGCTGTCTAGAGTATCTAAAAATAAGCCGCTAAAACCACGTGCTTTTAATGTCTCAGCGCTCCTTTGAATATGTTGTTGCCAATGTGCTGATGCTAAATCGGCAATATGACTATCCCAGTTGGGGTTTATACTAAGTGATGACTTATTTTTATTAAAGGACTCGCCAACACTTAAATAAGCATAAACAGCAATATTACGTTGTTTAAACCAATTAAGTTCGTGCTCAGTGACGTGTTCGGGCTGAACTACAACGCGTGAATAAAAGGTCATTTCGGCTAGAGGCATAGGGTATGAATAGTAAAATGCAATACTATTATTTACAGGCTTTGCAAATACTTGACTAGAGATTAAAAGCACAAGATATAAAATATATTTCATTAGTAATTCATTTTTATTAATTCATAACAGTGGCTCAAAACAATATGTTTCAATCTATCTGGTTATTTGGTACTAGGAAGATAGGGTTATTATATGTTAATAAAAAATTAATCTCTACATGTTAATTTAACCTTGAGGTCAATGTTTATACTCGCTTACAAATAATCTAACTCGCTGCAATTAAAACTAATTGACTTAAATAAAAGCAGTAAGGCTACGTGGATATTATTTATAGAGAGTGTTTTAAATAATGGATAAACGTTGGATGAATTATTTTTATTAAGACTAAGGTCTCTGCGTTATTGGTGTCTAAAATGCCGAGTTGGGATTATAATATGGCTAAGCTGACTTCTAACTAACTTGGTCCTACCTAATTTTACCTATGCTTTTCTTAATATAAGTTTAAAGCGATATAAATGAGCGAAGTTATTTTGGGCAAATAAGTAAATCTGCAAACTATATTCGTTTTGCTAGATTTTAGTTGTTGCTGCACACACACCTTTATTCACCTCGGAGAAAAAATGAGTAATTTAAGCTTGAAAAACAAATTGCTGTTACTAGCTATTTTACCGCTAATGCTACTTTTAATCAGCTTAATGCTGAGTTCTTATTATTTAGAGAATAAAAATCAGCAACAAAATTTTGAAGCATTTCAAACTAAGTTAATAAGTGACAAGCAAACGTTACTAAGTACCGAAATTGAAATTGCTAGCAAAATTGTTCGCTATCAATTAGCAAATGGTTCTGAGCAAGATGCTAAAAACGCTTTAAGAGACTTAACATTTGGCCAAGGTGGTTACTTTTTTATATACGACACCAATGGCATTAGTGTTTTTCATGCATTACTAGGTGATGCTATTGAAGGGCAAAACAAAATAGGGATGACTGACCCTAACGGTAAAAAAATAATAGTGGGCTTATTAGAGCAAGCTAGAAAAGGCGGTGGCGCTTTTAACTATCATTTTCAAAAACCAAATACCACAGGCTTAGTTGAAAAGATGGGCTATGCAGCAATGATACCAGGCACAAACTGGATGATTGGTACTGGCGCATATATGGATGATATAGACGCAGAGCTACTTAAATACCAAACAGCAATGCAAAAGCACATGAATGATAAGGTAATGACCTTATTATTAATTGCTTTATTTTGGGTTGTTTTAACAATTATATGTGCGTTAGTTGCCGCAAATACAATGGTAAAACCAATACAGCGCATGGCGCAAAGCCTTGACGATATTGCAAAAGGTGAGGGCGACTTAACCAAGCGTCTAGACATTGATACTAACGATGAAATAGGCCAACTTGGCGAAGCATTTAATATGTTTGTAAGTAAGCTACATGGCATTATTGCTAATGTGGTTGATGTAACACACGATGTAAAAACAGCTTCTGGTGACATAAATACACAAACACGATTAATTGAAGACAAGTTACTTAATCACAATCATGAAACAGATCTTGTTGCGACGGCTATTACCGAAATGTCGGCTACTTCTCATGAGGTGGCTCAAAATACAAACCAAGTGGCAGAGTCAACTCAAGCGGCAACGCAAGAAGTTGCTAAAGCTCAAGAGTGTGTTGATATTTCACTCAGTGAGGTGTCCAATCTAATGGGCGAGATAAACCTAGCCGCTGAACAGGTTGATTCACTCAGTGATCAATCTAAAAAGATTAATAGTGTACTAAGCGTAATTGGTGGAATTGCCGAGCAAACAAACTTACTTGCACTCAATGCTGCAATAGAAGCTGCGCGAGCAGGTGAGCAAGGCAGAGGGTTTGCAGTTGTAGCCGATGAAGTAAGAAGCCTAGCAAGTCGTACTCAAGTTAGCACACTAGAGATTAGTGAAATGTTGAGTGAGCTACATAATTTAGTATCAGATGCAGTTGCAGCAATGCAAGCAAGCCAAAGTAGTTGTAATCGCTCTGTTGAATCCTCTCGTGCTATTTCAGAAAGTTTAGGCGCTGTAACAAGCTCAGTTAGATCAATTAACGACATGAGCACACAAATTGCGACAGCGGCGCTGGAGCAAAGTAGCGTTACAGAAGAAATAAACCGTAATGTATTTGCTATTCAAGAAATAGTTAATGAGCTAACTATTTCAAGTAAAACCACCTCTTCAGTTGGTCAGCATTTAGCTGGGCGTGGTGAAAGCTTAGGACACTTAGTTGGCCAATTTAAAATTTAACAAAGCTTAAAGCCCTACACTAAAAGCCGCTAATAGCGGCTTTATTTTTGTGGGCGATTTTTTATAAAAATTATTGAATTTTTTGTATGCGTTAAGGTCTATCAGCATGCAAATATACTTATACAGTGGAATAACCATGCAAAACATGCCATCAATTAAACGTTGTACTCGAGAAGAGTTAGCGCCAGAGCAAGATTTGGGGCGTTTAGTCTCTTTTTTACGTTCGAGATTAGCCATTCATGTTGATGCCAAGTTACTTCCTATGGACTTAACTTCTGCGCAATATATTGTGGTTGTACTACTTGCGAGAGAGTCGGTTAATACGCTTGCAGGACTTTGCGAGTATATGGTTTATGATCGTGGCGCTATGAGCCGCTTACTAAACCGACTTGAAGAAAAAGGACTCATTATTAAAACGCAATGTGAGCTTGATAAGCGCTCAACTATTTTGTGTTTAAGTGAAAAAGGTAAAGCTCTTTGTCCTGAAATTATGCCTGTAGTGAACGAAGTCTATGCGCAAGCATTAAGTGGTTTTTCGGAGCCAGAAAAAAACCAAATAATCGACTTACTATTCAAAGCTATAAATAATCTTGATTCACTGCCAGACTCCCCCCAAAAGTAGATTATCAATAAAATAGCGATACTGTTTCAATAGAAAGTTAGCGTGCTAATTAGTTGATCTGATTGTGCGCAGAATCTAACTTTGATAATATAGTTGCCTAGGCAATTAAAGTTATCATCTTGTTAGGTTTGTTATGATTGAAAATAATTTGTTAGTACAATTACAACAGCAATTTCCAGAACATACTTTTATGCAACATCACTTAAGTGTTGTCCATAAGGGACGTTTTGCTAACGCGATTGTGTATCGATATAAAGATAATGAATTTGATTTAATCGTTAAAGATTTTAGCCAAAGCCCCTGGTTTATCCGCAAAACATTTGCACGAATGTCGGTAAATCAAGAGTATAAAGGGTTGAGCCGTTTAGCAGAGCTTGATGCAGTTGCTAACCGCTTTTGTAGATTGTCGCCGATAGCGGTTGCTTATAACTATATTGAAGGCACGCCACTGCGCGCTTTAATTCATGAAGACAAAACACTACCTGTTAACTTTTTTAGTGAGCTTGAGCGTCAAGTAGCAAAAATGCATCGCAAAGGCATCGTGCATTTAGACTTGCGTAATATGGGTAATATTTTATGCGGCGCAGACGGTAAACCTTACTTTATTGATTTTCAGTCCACTATTAGCTTTTCTCGTTTTCCACGTTGGTTGCAACGCTTTATGCGAGGATCTGACATGTCAGGCGTATATAAAGCATGGAATAAATTGGGTGAGCAGCCTCTGCCACAAAAAAAGCAAGACTATTTAGAGCGCTTTAATCACGTGCGTAAACGCTGGATTTTTAAAGGTTACCCAATACAGCGTGGCTATGCGTGGGGCGCTGCACTTATTACTCAATTTGTAGATTCTGACTTAGTACGAAATATTACTGATAGACTTTAATTTAAAGCATAAACCGTAATTTAAAAACACCTAATTCATTGTGTGATTTTGCCCATATTAGCCTAGCTAATATGGGATTTTTTTTTATTATAAGTAATCCCTTTAGTTTGCTTACTTGTTGTTTAATCCCTCAAAAATAATTCCTTTTACTGTTTTTTTAATTTTTTAAAATAAATATTAGTACTGCATTTAGTTTGCCCATACAATGCGCAAAAATAGCTTGCGCATGCTTAATAAGTTCACGTTTTTTCTGCAATTTTTTATTGTTCAAGTAGACTATAAATAATGTGCGCTTTTAAATTTTAAGGTTTTAAGATGATTGAGTATCCGGTAGACCAACTTCCACAGCTCATAAATGATTTATTGCAATGCGATACAACAGAACGCAAAAATAAATTATTAGCAGATGCGCAGTTAACGCTTTCAACAGAGCACCTGTCATTACTTTTTGAGGCGATACCAAAAGAACAACGACTTGAAATTTGGCAGTTGCTTGATGAAGACACGCAACACGAAATTTTTGTTAATTTAAGTGAAGATAGTTGTTTGTGGTTGCTACAAACGCTAGAAGACACTGAGGCTTTTAAACTTCTTGATGAAGTTAATGTAGAAGAGCTACTGGAACTTGAAGAAGTTATACCAGAGCGATTTGTTGAGTATGCAAAAAAGCAACTCGATGAAGCGCAAACCAAACAATATGATTTAGCGCAGCAATACCCGCCAGAGCAATTAGGTCACTGGTTAGGTTTTGACTTTTTAAAAGTATCGGAGAAGCTAACAGCCGGTGGTGCTAAAAAATTGCTACACAAAGGTTTACCGCAATACAGTGAAGTTATTTATTTAGTAAGCCGCAAGGGTAGTTTAATAGGTGAGGTTGCGGTAAATGATTTAATAAAAGCCAGCGACACCGATAATTTAATGACATTGGCAAATCATGACTTTTCATCGCTCCATGCTGATGATGATTTATATGAAGCGGCAGAAGTGGTGATCCACAGTGAAAAAATGGCACTGCCAGTGGTTAATGCTGATAACAAATTACTTGGGCGATTAACCATTGCCTCTGCTTATGAATTACGACAAGAAATTGCTGATGAAGCAGCCGCTAAAGCCGGTGGTTTACGTGAAGACGAAGACCTGTTCGCAAGTGTGCGAAAAAGTGCTAAAAACCGTGGTATATGGTTAGGTATTAATTTAGCAACTGCCTTTTTAGCGTCGTGGTTTATCGGTTTATTTGGCGCAACGATAGAACAAGTTGTAGCATTAGCTGTATTGATGCCAGTGGTCGCTTCTATGGGGGGAATTGCAGGTAGTCAAACATTAACCGTTATTGTGCGAGGTTTAGCGCTTGGACAGGTTACAGATTCAAACCGTAATGCGTTGCTTAAAAAAGAGCTGCGTGTTGGCGCTGTAAATGGCTTGGTATGGGCGTTTGTAATCGGCCTACTTACCTTTTTATGGTTTAACGACTTAATGCTTAGTATTACGATTACGGTAGCCATATTATTGAATTTAGTGGCCGCGTCACTAGCAGGTGTTGTTATTCCGTCTATTTTAGACAAAATGAAAATTGATCCTGCGTTATCTGGTTCGGTAATTTTAACTACCGTTACCGATATTGTTGGGTTTGTTACCTTTTTAGGTTTAGGCAGTTTATTGCTTTTATAAGCCTTATACCAATTCGCTTAATTAAGTGAAATGGTATTACTAACAGGAAAATACAATGACCTTTGAAGTCATGATTTGGTGTGCAATTGCTTTGTGTATTTCACAATCGGCAATATTTTCGGGCTTAAACTTAGCGTTTTTTTCACTAAGTAGGCTTCAGCTTGAAATGGAAAGTGCAAAAGGGAACGAGGCGGCCATAAAAGTAATGGCCCTTCGAAACGACTCTAACTTTTTATTGTCGACTATTTTGTGGGGCAACGTAGGTATTAACGTACTACTTACACTACTTTCTGATTCGGTATTAATGGGCGCAAGTTCGTTTTTATTCTCAACTATCGCAATTACTATTATTGGTGAAATAACACCGCAGGCCTATTTTTCGCGTAATGCGTTAAAAATGGCGAGCCAACTTTCGCCGTTAATTAAGTTTTATCAGATTCTGTTTTATATAGTTGCTAAGCCAACTGCTTTAATTCTCGATGCATGGTTAGGTAAAGAGGGGATTACGTACTTTGCTGAAAGTGAGCTCAGGGGTATTATTCGCAAACACATAGAGGCTGAAGAAGCTGATGTTCAACACGTTGAGGGAATAGGCGCGCTTAACTTTTTTAGCTTAGATGAAATAAGCGTAACCAAAGAGGGTGAGGTAATTGATCCAGACTCGATTATTGCTTTGCCTACTAAGCTTGATTTGCCTATTTTCCCAGACCTTACATTAACAACTGATAATGAGTTTTTACGCAAACTACATAAGTCAGGTTATAACTGGGTGATCATTACCAATGAAGACGGTTGGCCTTTATTAGTGGTAGATGCTGACGGCTTTTTAAGATCAGCGTTATTTGAGCCAGATACGTTTGACCCTTATCACTATTGTCACAGACCTATAATTGTTGCTGATGAAGCGATGCGTTTAAGTGAAGTGATTTTAAAAATACGGGCTAATCATTCTTTAGATAAATCGTTTGATGGGGCCATTGATCACGATGTGGTATTATTGTGGAGCGATGTGAAACGCATTATTACCGGCGCTGATATATTTGGTCGGTTGCTCAAAGGTATGAGTGCACCAAAACTCGAACTGCATGAAAATACAGAGAATAAAAAGCCGCTGTAAAGCGGCTTTTTTGTATTTAGTTGGATGGAGCTTTACGCCCAACCTTCGTAGCGCTTACGACGTGACAGCACTATCGTTAATATAATACCTAAAAACAGGCCTAAAAACGCAATAGCACCACCGTAAGTAAGTAGCTGGCGTTTCTCTTTTGAGCTAGCAGCTTCTTTTTGAGTGCGCTCTTGCTCTAGCGTTGTTTTAAGCTTAGTAATTTGAGCAGATAACTGCAGATTTTGATCTGTTAAAGTTTGGTTTTGTTCTTGTAGCTGTGGAAGTTCTATTTGAGCTTGACGTAGCTTTTCTTGCATAGTGCTCATTTCGCTACTTAGTGTTTTGTACTGTTGGTGTAAGCCCGCTGTTTTAGTAATAAACTTAGTTTCTATCCAGCCTTCGCGGTCTTTATCATCTTTAATTTTTATAAAGCCGTTTTCTTCATTTGATAACAAGGTTAACTTTGTTCCAGCATCTACAGAGCCGAGTAGTCGATAATTTTTACTCGCCCCAGAGCGCATAAAAGTGTATAGATTATCGATAATATAAGCGGTGTTTGCATTCGTTGAATTTGCAGGTTGTGCTTCTTGTGCATAACTCATGAATGTGGTGGCTGTTAAAAGTAGCCCTAATAAACAATGTTTTAGCATTTATCTACCTTGTTGATCTAACTGCGTCCGTTATGAACGTGATTTTTATTTCACATAAGTAGTTAGATAGTATGGATTAAATAGATCAATAGCAAGACTGATATTGTAACCCAGTACGGTAACGCAGGAGTAGTTATCGAGTCCACTAGGTTACAAGCCTCACGCTGTGATTAAATTGCTCCTAGATAGAACGAATTTTAATCCGCAAAGGTCATCAAGCCCTAAAATAAGGTTAAAAAATTTGCATTGTTAAGGCGCTTTGTTTATTTTGAGCACTTATTTATTTTAAAGGTAATCCGCAAACCGAATGGATACTGAGATAGAACTGAAATTTTTGGTATCAGATGCCGTTATTCCACTGATCCCCTCGTTAATTACTCAATTTGCAAAAACGGTGAAGAATAAACCGTCTCGCAGCTTACAAAATGCATACTACGATACGCCAAGCAGAGAGCTTAGAGCGCTTGATATAGGCTTTCGAACGCGTTGTTCTGACAGCGAATGCG
Organism: Pseudoalteromonas sp. SG43-3; assembly: GCF_014164385.1. Classification (NCBI taxonomy): domain Bacteria; kingdom Pseudomonadati; phylum Pseudomonadota; class Gammaproteobacteria; order Alteromonadales; family Pseudoalteromonadaceae; genus Pseudoalteromonas; species Pseudoalteromonas sp. SG43-3. The sequence goes on along the minus strand of NZ_JACJFC010000020.1, from coordinate 12,856 downwards.
AGCAAACTATAAAGCTTGCAGGTGAAGTGGTAGGTGGTTTACACCAACGTCCAGAGTACAATTTACCAATTGAATCAAGCCGCCCTAATTTAATGGCGTTTGATGCTGATATTTGGCCTCATGGCATGCAAATAAGCGCCATCTCAAAAAACTTGTATCCAATATTTAGTACTAACTTCATTCGTCGTACTTGGTTAATTGAAACCGAAAGTGGCGCTAAAATTGAAGTCGTACTCGATAAAGGTGAAATTGCGGCTTCGGGTAAAATTGAAATTATTAGCGAGCTAGAAATTGAGCTAGTTGAGGGCAGTCGTAATGAGCTGTTTGCATTTGCAGATATATTAGTTAGCCAAAACTGCATACGCTTAGGTTTGTATTCTAAGGCCGCGCGTGGTTATCGGCTTGCTGATGAAAAACCTTTAATGCCAAGCAAATCTATTGGTTTTGTACAATTACCAAAGTCGACTACTCAAGAGCGTGCTTTAGTTGAAGCCATGAACTTTGGCATTCGCTTTGTACAAAAGCACGAGCAATGCTATTTCGATAAGCCAAGTTTAAAAACACTTAAACGCGTAACTGACGGCATCAGTTTAATCCGCCATACTTTTTGGCTATACGACGATATAGTATCTAAAGAAAGTACAGAGCACTTACGTACCGAACTTAAATGGTTATTAAGTGAATTAGCGTGGGTAGAAAACGCGATTCAATTAAAAACGTACACGTCTAAACGCCATGCTTTTTATAAAAAAATTAATGCGGCGCCAGCACTTGCTCAAGTCATTGGAGACTTAAAAGAGTTACAGCCAAGCATTGACGATATAAATGCACTGTTTCACAGCGCACGTTATAATCGTTTATTACTATCGTTAACTACCTGGTTAATCGATAAGCAATGGCGTAAAGACTGGGGGCAAGCAGAGCTTCAAGCGGCTGAGCAAAATGTGTCGTCTATTGCCAATAGGCTTTTCAATAAAGACTGGAAAAACCTGCACGAGTTGCTTCCAAAGGAGCAAACACTCGATGTCGCTTCGTATTTAAACCTACGAACTCAGCTTGAAAATAGCCTACTGAGCGGTAACTGTTTAGGATCGTTATTTGATAAAGAAGAACGCCTAGAGTTTAGATTGCCTTGGCTTGATATTTCTCATGGTATTTATGAATTAAGTACGCTTGAGTATTTAAAGCAATTATGTGCAGGGCAAGAGGACGAACAGCTTGCTAAAATCCAGTCATGGCTTGAACAAAAGTCTGAATATTTGGTCAGTGCCATGGAGCAAAGTCGCCTTGCTTCACTTGACATAGAACCTTACTGGCAAAAATAAATGATGCGCTTTTGTAATAAAATTCAGTTGCAAAAGTGTTTATTCGTTATTTTTTTATTAGTTAGTTTTAACACTTATGCTGAGCCTATATGGCATTTGTATAAAAACAAAAATGGCGTAAGTGTGTATTATCAAAGCCACAGTGATAATACCTTTGAAGTAAAAGCGCAGATGAGCGTGAAAGGCGTATCCACCAATGAGTTTTTAGAATTACTTAGTGATACCGATGCCGCACCCCAATGGCTCGAAAATATATCTCAGGTAAAGGTTATTAAGCACATAAGCCCATCAGAAAATTTAGTGTACAGTTATTTTAATTCTCCTTGGCCTGTTAGAGATAGAGATAGCATTACTTATTCTTGTTATTCACAGTTGACTGCAAATAAAAGCCAATTGCTTATTAAGGCTCGCCCTAATAAGCAGCCCAAAAACAATGGCGTTATAAGAATTACTACTTTAAATGCACGCTGGCTGCTGAGTGAGGACAAAGGCCGCCTTGATATTGAGTACCAAGTATATGCTTTGCCTGATGGGGCAATACCTACTTGGCTAAGCAATAAGGTCGGATTGAAAAGTACTTACATCACATTTATGAACTTGCATCATATGCTCACAGATAAAAAATACACTCCAAAACCACCTGTAATCAAAGCAGGTCAATGCTAAATATCGAATATATAATAATTTAATGGTGTGTTGAGTAGTCTTTAACTACGCTTAAGCAATAATGACACGCTATTATTTGGAGAATTGATGAAGTATTTAGTGGCTATATTATGTTTGATACACAGCTCATTCTTATTAGCTCAAGAATATACCTTTGGTGTAGTGCCGCAATACGAGCCGCAAAAGCTAAATACTATTTGGCAACCTTTGTTAAAACAAGTAAGTAAGCAAACAGGGGTAACAATAAAGCTAATTACAGTTGAGTCTATTCCTGTATTTGAAAAAGCCTTTGCTAATGGCGAGTACGACTTTGCATACATGAACCCATGGCATAGTGTTATAGCATACGAAAAACAGGGGTATTTACCACTAATAAAAGATGCAGGGCGAAAGCTGCAAGGTATTTTGCTCGTAAACAAAGACAGTGATATTGATAATTTAAGCCAACTAGAGGGCGCTGAAATAGCATTCCCTGCACCTAACGCATTAGGTGCGTCATTATTAATGAGAGCTGATTTAGCATTGTTATACGGGCTAACAATAAAGCCTGTATATGTCCAAACTCATCCATCGGTATATTTAAATGTAGCACTGCACTCAACAATGGCGGGCGGTGGTGTAATGGGCACATTTAAACAACAACCAGAAAGCTTACAAAACAAACTCAAAATTCTTTATAAAACGCGTGAAATTAGTCGCCACCCAATTGTCGCCCACCCAAGGGTTGATGCTGCAATACAGTTAAAAGTGCAACAAGCTATTTTAGATATAGGGCAAAGCGCAGAGCATAAACATTTACTTGCAGGTATCCCAATTATTAAACCTAGTATTGCAACTTTAGCAGAGTATCAGCAGTTAACTCAGTGGGGCTTGCGCTCATTTTATGTTGAAAATTAGAGGGTTTCGTAGTTTAAGGGCGCAAAGCTTTATTGTTGTATTGCTTTGTGGCTTGCTTATGGCATGTCTTTTTATGTTTTACGCATTACCTGAACAAGCGCGTTGGGTAAACGATGGCCTTTCAAAGGCTGCTCAGCGTTCTTTAGCGCAGTTATCGACTTCTATAACGACTCCGTTGTTAACTAGGCAATATGCAGAGCTATATGAAGAGATAGACAGTCAACTTCAAACTCGCCCTAATTGGAAAAGTATTAAAATTGTTGATGTTGATTCAAAAAACCAATTGTATCCGCTTGATAATTGGGTTAGAGCAAATGAAAACGGCGACATGCTGTTATCTCAACAGGTGATATTTTTAGACAAACCGCTGGCTAATATTAGCTTGGTTGTTAATTTTACTAATGAAATTAACGAATCTTCAAAACTTCATTACACCTTAATATATATACAATTTATTATTTTAGTTATCGTTTTTATAGGTTTGGCTTGGCTGGTGGATTACAGGGTTACATCGCCGTTGAGGACGCTAAAACTTGGGTTTTCACGTTTAGCCAAAGGCGACTTTGATTGCCATATAGATAAACAACAACAAAATGAAGTGGGCAGTGTAATAAATGCATTTAATAATATGGTTGATGAGGTTGCGAATAACCATCAAAAATTAAATGCATTACGAATTCAAGCTGAGTCTGCAAGTAAAGCAAAGTCAGATTTTATGGCCAGTATGAGCCACGAATTAAGAACTCCATTAAATGCAATTTTAGGCTTAGCCCAGCTGTATGGATATGATGAGAGTGCAAATAAAGTACAAAAAGAAAACGCGAAAAGCATTTATCAAGCTGGAGAACATTTACTATTACTCATAGACGATGTGCTTGATTTAACAGCTATTGAGTCGGGTAATATGCAGTTTAGTTTTTCTTATGTGCCTATTAAAAGCATATTAGAAGAGTCAGTAGAGCTTGTCACTGAGCTTATTAAAGGGCAATCAATAACACTGCAAACTCACGGTTTTGAGTCCTTAGAAGGGTTGAGTATTTATATTGATCAGCGCCGCTTTAAACAAGTGATGCTTAACTTGCTTTCAAATGCGATTAAATACAACAAACCAAATGGCAGTATTAATATTAATTGTCGGGTGTTAAGTAATAAACAATGCGAAATAGATGTAATAGATACCGGATGTGGATTTTCTCCAGATGACATTTCTCGCCTATTTAAACCTTTTGACCGCTTAGGCGCTGAAACCAGTAAAGTAAATGGAACCGGTATTGGTTTAGTGATAACTAAGCAGCTGGTAGAGCGTATGCAAGGGTCTTTGAGCGCACAAAGCGAGCAGCACAAAGGTTCTTGTTTTACGCTAAACTTTAACAGTTTTGATCAAACTGACTTGCCAGCACAAGTGCAAGCCCCTCAAATAACACAGCAAAGCTTAAATGCGGTAACGCTTCCTACGCTTGAGGTTTTAGTGGCAGAAGATCAAGTTACAAATCAGCAAGTGTTAAAACAGCAATTAACTATGCTTGGAGTGTGCTCTACTTTTGTAAGTAACGGTGAGCAAGCTTGGGAGGCCATACAAAATAAACGCTTTGATATTTTACTAACCGACATTCAAATGCCCTTACTCGATGGGTTAGGGTTAGCCAAAAAAATACGCGAAAACACTCATTTTGATGAACTGATTATAATTGCAATTACGGCCAACATTACCAAAAACAACATAGATAATTGTTATACTTGTGGAATGAATGGCTTTTTAACAAAGCCTATTGAGCTTGTTAAATTAAAGTCGTTATTGATGGAGCATTCTCAAACTATGGTCAATACACGTTCAGAAAAATCAGATGGTGAAAATATAGCTTCAGATAGTTTTGATCAATTAGATATTACGCTACTAAAAGCAATGCTTGGTGATGATCCTAGCGTACATTGCATGGTATTTAATGCGTTTTTACAAACAGCAGGGGAGCAAATTAAATTAGCTAACGCGTATGCTAAAAGTAAAAACTATGTTGATTTAGCTTTTCAGGCTCATGCATTAAAGTCGTCTTCAAAGTCTGTGGGGGCTATTGAGTTGGCAAATATATGCCAACAGATAGAAACACAGGCAGAGAGTGAAATAGTTAAAGGTGATTATATACAGCAGCTGGAAGAGCGCTTTAACGCTGTAGTCACACAACTTAAAAGCTATTGTTTACGATATGAAAAACGCACATAAAAAATGGCTCTTAAAGAGCCATTTTTTGTTTTAGGTATATTAGTATTTAGCCGCTTGCCCTTTTTTGGGTAAAGCGTGCTGTATAAAGTCACGTAAATCGTTATTAGAGCTTTCTAAATCAGCGTGACGAAGGTACATCATGTGTCCGCTTCTGTAGCCTTTAAAGCTCAAACGGTCTTTCATTTTACCGCTTGGGTCTAATTGCCATAACGTATATTTAGCGTCAAAGTAATTGGTTGCGCCATCAAAGTATCCTGATTGGATCATCACGTTTAAGTAAGGGTTTTGTGCCATTGCTAAACGTAGGTTTTCGCCTGTATTATTACCGGTTCTATCCCATGGGTGAACATTACCAAATAAATTATATTTTACATCCGTTTTATAGTTTAGCTCTTCACGCAAGTAGTGATTAATTGCAGGAGTGAAAGAGTGTAACCAAGAGGTAAGTTCAGCCCAGTAGTCTGGGGATTCACCCGCGTCTCTTTTATCCATTCCTAAATAACGAGAATCTAAGCGACCCACAGTTTGACCACGTTCACGTAGTAGCTCTTTCCAGAAAAACTGAGTTGGAATATCTAAGTTATTTTGCTCAACAAACTTTTCTGATAAGCCTGCGTAGTGCGCCATTTTTGTAATTATGCGTCGCTTCTCATCAGCATTAATAAAGCCACCTTTAGCAAGCGCAGGGATTAACTCATTTACAGTAAACTCTTCAACTTCAGGTAATAACTCATCAAGATCTTTAGCTTGTAAATCGGCGTTAAGTGCTTTGTGATACCAAGCAGTCGCTGCAAAGTAAGGTAGGCGGTTAGCTGCTTTAATCGGACCATCGCGCTTAATACCAATGTCAGTAGGTGATACGAGAACAACACCGTTTATGTACATCCACTGACTGTTTTGAAGCTCATGAGCGAGTCCAGATACACGTGTTGTACCGTAGCTTTCACCAATTAAAAATTTAGGCGAGCGCCAGCGCTGTGCTCTATTTACAAAAGTATTTAACCACTCAGCAAGGTATTTAATATCGGCATTAACACCAAAAAATAACTCTTTTTGTTTTGCTTTGGAAGGCAGTTCGCCTTTTTCGTTTTCAAGTACGCGAGAATAGCCAGTATTTACCGGGTTTACGTAAACAATATCGGCAATGTCAAGTACAGAATATGGGTTGTCTTTTACGCCATAAGGTTGAATTGGATAGCCTTCGTCATCAATTTTTAATACGCGAGGGCCAGTATAAGCAAGATGCATCCATACAGAAGCCGAACCCGGCCCGCCATTAAATGAAATAAGTAATGGGCGAGCTGTCCTGTCGTCAACTTTGTCACGTGTGTAGTAGGTGTATTGTAGTGTAGCAACCGCGTCGCCTTTATCATCCCATACAGGTTGTGTGCCTGTAGCTACGGTATAACTAAAACGCTGGCCATTAATTTTAGCCTTATGTTGGGTAACTACTTTGCTGTCTACATCAATACGACGTTGGTTATCGGCAAGCGTGCTTGTACTAATTATTAATGCAATAACGGTTATCGGTAAACTGATAATACGACTAAGCTTCATTAGGTGTCCTTATTATTGTTGATACATCATTAAAGATAAAAATGAGTTAAATAACAAAAGTATTGAGACTAGTGGCCGATAATACTGGTTAAGTAAGGTATTAATACATTGAAAGGCGCGTATTAATCGCTTTTATAGTTATTTTGGATTTACTTTCTTTATTTAGTTAATTGCAAAATTCAGGTATATTGCGGCCTACTTGTATTGATTTTTTATACAGGCTATCACCAAAAAATCTAACGGATTACGCTTTCAAGCACATAAGTGCACTCTACACCGGATGTTTATGACTAATGCTATTGCAGTAATTGCGTGGTATTTGTCGTTTTGTGGTAAAACTAATTAAAGGTAAAGAGAAGCTTTATGCAAAGAGTATTAGTGGTTGAAGACAGTAAAGTAGTGCAGCAGGTACTTCGCCACTTAACTGCACAATACCTTGATGTGGCAATCGATTTTGCTTGGTCTTTAGCTGAATGTGCCACTTACGTAGAAAAATACGACTACACGCTTGCGTTAGTTGATTTAACCTTGCCAGATGCTCCTCACGGTGAAGTCGCAAAATATACTTTATCTAAAAAGATTCCTACGGTTGTTTTAACCTCAAAAATAGATGAGTACAAGCGCCAACAAATGCTTGAATTAGGTGTCGTTGATTATGTTATTAAAGATAATCGCGACTCTTACCATTACGCCGTTAAACTCGTTGCGCAATTGCTAAGAAACCAAGGTTGTAAAGCATTAGTAGCAGATGATTCATTACTGAGCCGCTCGTTAATGAAGCAAATGCTTGAAAAGCAATTGTTTGATGTGACAGATGCCCACGATGGACAACAAGCACTCGAAATATTAAAAGCTAATCCTGATATAAAGCTACTTATGACCGACTACGCTATGCCTTCTATGGATGGCTTTGAACTTGTTAAAGCGGTACGTAACTTTAGAGGCCGAGACGACTTAGCAATTATTGGCTTGTCGGGCGCGGGGAAACATGGCCTATCAGCGCGATTTATCAAATATGGCGCCAATGACTTTTTAACAAAGCCATTTATGAATGAGGAGTTTCATTGTCGAGTACTTCAAACAATGGAGCAACTATCGTTAATTTCAGATATTAAAGAAAGCGCGCATAGGGATCATTTAACAGGGCTTCATAATCGACGCTATTTTTATCAATATGCAGAAAAGCTCCTTAAAAGTAAAAACCAGAAAAATACTCTCGCATTGTTAGATATCGATTTTTTCAAAAATATTAACGATACATTAGGCCATGAGGGTGGCGATCAGGCTTTAAAGCAGGTTGGTTCATTAATCCGTACTACGTTTTCAAAGTTTACAGTTGCACGGGTTGGTGGAGAAGAGTTTGCCATAATATTACCTGAGATAGAGCTTGAACGTGGTCGTGAATACTTTGAAGCATTTAGAAAAAAGCTGGCTAGTTACGATTTTTCTATCAGCGATAAATCAATTAAAATTACTACAAGTATAGGCTTGGCAGACTTTCAAGACACTAGCTTGACGCAGGCAATGCGTGTTGCTGACAAAGCATTATACGAAGCTAAAAACCAAGGAAGAAACTGCGTGGTATAGCTCTGTTATATAAAGCTAAGCATGCAATTAATATATTGCACGCACCAATGTAGATAACTTGTTAAATTAACGCACCTAATTGGTGCGTTTTTTTTGTTATTTAGTTTCTGTTTTTCACTAACTTATTGTTTTAAAGTATATAAAAATAGTGGCACAAAGGTTGGATTGTTTAACCCAACAGGATAACAATAAAGAGTCCGAGGGGGCCGCTATGAAAATGATTAGTGCAATCATAAAACCATTTAAATTAGACGACGTGCGTGAAGCACTCGCTGATTTAGGAATTGAGGGGATGACAGTAGTTGATGTTAAAGGTTTTGGACGTCAACGAGGTCATACTGAGTTATATCGTGGTGCAGAATACCAAGTAGATTTTATTCCTAAGATCAAACTTGAAATTGCAACTCGTACTGAAAATTGTCAACGTGTTGTTGAAGCAATTACTAAAATTGCATCAACAGGTAAAATCGGTGACGGGAAAATTTTCGTGTACGACTTAGATCAAATTGTTCGTATCCGTACTGGCGAACTTGACGAAGAAGCAATTTAAGGGGGTCTCATGGAAAATACAATAATAGAACTAAAGTTTTCACTCGATACCTTCTATTTTTTAATATCAGGTATATTAGTAATGTGGATGGCAGCAGGTTTTGCCATGTTAGAAGCGGGCTTAGTTCGCTCTAAAAACACAGCTGAAATTTTAACTAAAAATGTCGCGCTGTATTCAATTGCATGTACGATGTTTTTATTAGTTGGCTACAACATTATGTATGTAGACAATGCCGAAGGTGGTTTTATTCCTTCAATAGGCGCTTTAATTGGCACACAAGCTGCTGATGCTGATCATTCTTTAGAATCTGACTTTTTCTTCCAAGTAGTATTTGTTGCAACGGCTATGTCGATTGTATCGGGTGCAGTTGCTGAGCGTATGAAGCTATGGGCTTTCCTTGGCTTTGCTGTAGTACTAACTGGTTTTATTTACCCTATTGAAGGTTACTGGACATGGGGTGGTGGTTTCTTATCTGAAATGGGCTTTGTAGATTTTGCAGGTTCTGCAATTGTACATGGCGCAGGTGCAGCTGCTGCACTAGCGGGTGTACTAATCCTAGGTGCTCGTAAAGGAAAATATGGTAAAAACGGTGAAATATACCCAATTCCAGGTTCAAACTTACCACTTGCTACACTAGGTACATTTATTTTATGGATGGGTTGGTTTGGTTTTAACGGTGGTTCTCAATTACTACTTTCGGATAAAGAAAACGCAACTGCGGTAGGTCAAATATTACTTAATACTAATGCAGCTGCTGCAATGGGTGCTATTGCTGCACTGTTTGTATGTAAGATACTTTGGGGCAAATCAGATTTAACCATGGTATTAAACGGTGCATTAGCAGGTTTAGTTGTAATTACTGCTGACCCACTTTCACCTTCTCCATTAATGGCATGTTTACTAGGTTTACTTGGTGGCTCATTAGTTGTGTTTAGCATTATAGCACTTGATAAAGTTAAGATTGACGATCCAGTAGGTGCTATCTCTGTACACGGTGTGTGTGGTGCATTAGGTATTATGTTAGTACCGCTAACCAATGGTGATGCAAGCTTTGTCAATCAGTTAATTGGTTTAGTGTGTATTCTTGCCTTTGTATTTGTAGCATCATTTATTGTTTGGACTGTGCTTAACAAAACAATGGGTATACGAGTAACTGAAGAGGAAGAACTAAACGGTATGGATCAACACGATTGTGGTATTGAAGCCTACCCAGAGTTTGTTTCTGTTAGAAATAGCTAATAGTTTATTTAAATAATAGTGTGTTTACATAAAGCCCTACTTCGGTAGGGCTTTTTTTGTTTCAGGGGGGGTTAACTTTTCGGATGTTAGGATATGCCCAATATGCTAAGCTCACACTCGTGAATAACCCTTGGAATAAATTACACTTAAATGGCCGACAATAAAAAAACACCTACCAGCAAACCTGCAGCTAAACGTGCTAGTAAATCGTCAAGCACGACAAAAAAAAGCACATCAAAGGGTAGTAAAAAAACAGTGAATCCCACTGTTAAACGCTCTTTTATGAGAAAAACATGGTCAGTGTTTTGGAAATTCAGCTTGGCTGTTTTTATTGCAATGGCAATGTATTTCATTTATTTAGATTCAAAAACTACACGTATATTTGAAGGTAATAAATGGCAACTTCCAGCGCAAGTGTATGCTCGTTCTATGGAGTTCTATCCGGGGCAATTTTTATCAAGCCAAGAAGTTGTGTTTGAGTTAGAGCGTCTACATTATTCATCTGTTAATAGATTAAGCAGAACAGGGCAGTTTGTTAAAACAGCAGATAGCATCAAGATTTATCGCCGTGATTTTGAATTTTATGATGGCCTTGAAGAATCACATATTATTGAACTTCGTTTTGCAGGGCAAAAAGTTGCGACTATTAAAGATAAGTTCGGCAGGCGTTTAAACTCTGCTCGCCTAGAACCTGTGCAAATAGCGCGAATTGGCAACGACTCTAAACAAGATAGAGAATTTGTACCGCTAGATAAGTTCCCAGCCATGCTTAAAGATACGCTACTGGTAGTTGAAGACCGTGATTTTTATGATCACCATGGTGTGTCGGTGTTTTCTATTTTACGTGCGCTTTATTCAAATATTAAAGCGGGACGCACCGTTCAAGGTGGCAGTACGCTTACTCAGCAATTAGCTAAAAATATTTACCTCACGCGTGAGCGTTCTTTAGTACGAAAAATAAATGAGGCCTTTATTGCCCTTATTTTAGATTATCGCTATTCAAAAGATCAGATATTAGAAGCTTACTTAAATGAGGTATACCTAGGGCAGTCATACAACCAAGGTATCCATGGTATGGGGCTTGCTTCTGACTTTTACTTTTCAAAGCCTGTAGACGAGCTTGAGTACGATCAAATTGCTCTGCTGGTGGCAATGGTTAAAGGCCCATCTTATTACAACCCACGTCGTTATAAAGAGCGCACAATGGAGCGCAGGGACTTAGTGCTGCGTCTAATGGTCGAAAATAAGTTACTTAGCACAAAAGAGTACCGTGCATCGCTTAATCGCCCAATTGATATTGCGCCAATGAAAGCCAGTTTACAAAAATCATACCCAGGCTATTTAGAGCTAGTAAACAGAGAGTTAAATGAATTATTACCTGATCAGCAAACACTTGATGCAGGCGTAAGAGTATTTACTTATTTTGACTTGCAAAAGCAAACAGCAATGGAAGAGTCGATTGAAAAGAGTTTACCGTACTTGGAAAATCGCCCTAGAACTGAAAAACTAGAAGCAGCCATGATCTCTGTTAATGTAGAAAAAGGCGGTGTTTCTGCACTTATTGCTGGTCGCGATGTTCGATATTCAGGATTTAACCGTGTTTTAGACACAAAACGTAATATAGGCTCGCTTGTAAAACCTGCCGTGTATTTAACCGCACTGCAATTGCCACATTATAATTTAGCTACTTTGCTTGATGACTCGCCAGTACAGGTCACAAATGAGCAAGGTAAAGTGTGGCAACCAGAAAATTTTGACCACCAATACCGTGGTGCAATTCCACTTTATAAAGCATTTAGTAACAGTATAAATATCCCAGCGGTTAATTTAGGCCTCGATGTAGGTGTTGATAAAGTAGTAAATACATTGAAAGGTTTAGGCGCAACAGGGGCGATAGACGAATACCCATCGCTGCTTTTAGGGGCTGTTGAAATGTCGAGTTTTGAAGTGGCTCAGCTTTATACAACAATTGCTGCAGATGGCGAATATAAAAAGCTCACTGCAATTTCGGCATTAACTGACTCTGTTGGTAAAGTACTTTATAAGCATAAAGTAAATGCAGAGCCTCGTTTTGATAAATCTGCAATGTATATGACCAAATACGCAATGAAACGCGTAACGAAAGATGGCACTGCTAAACGCTTAAATTTACACTTTCCGTCAATCCAGCTCGCTGGTAAAACAGGGACCAGCAACGATTTACGTGATAGTTGGTTTGCAGGCTTTGATCAAAATACAGTGACTGTTGCGTGGCTTGGTCGAGATGACAACAAAAGCACTGGTTTAACAGGTAGCGTAGGCGCATTAGAAGCATATATTCGTTACTTAAAACCACTTAACCCACAAGCAATAGCTGATACGCGTCCACCATCAATACGCTGGGCATTTGTAAATGAACAAACGGGTAAGCAGGCACCACCAGGATGTGGCAAGGTGATTCAGCTACCGCTTAGGGCGAGTGAGTTCGAGCCTAGGCCACAATGTATTCGTTAATAAAACAGAGCCCTTAATAATAAAACCGCTAACTCAGCGGTTTTTATTATATTTAGCTTAACTATCTAGCAGTTCGAATTAGTAATTAAATAAATTTTAATTGGTTTTATTACCATATTTTTTAGAAATTATTTAAAAATTAGTGAGTATAACTAATTTTTAAATAGCATTATTCGAGATTAAAAAAAGATTTTGTAAATATTTTGTTTACGTTGCGGTTATTTAAATTATTGCTGGTTGATATTCTTTTTTTATTTCTTTAAATTAACACTTTAAATTTTTATATTATACAAATAAATACGCTAAAATCATTTTAAGTGTTTG